>DASZFN010000520.1:0-5498 GCA_035939715.1 Gemmataceae bacterium
CAAAATCGTCTGCGCGCCAACCTGAAAGCCGTGCCGACTAATTCGGCCGCCTATCGGCGCTACCTGGACAAGTTCGACAAGCAGGAAACGGAGATCGAAAAGCTGCAAGCGCAGTACAAGTCGCTGCAGGCCGAAGTGAAAAGCCACCAGGCGGCGTATGAGAAATTCCTGTCCGAGCTCAGCGTTGATTGACCAGCACCGCCGCGCCACGCAATTGCCCGTTGCGGAGACGGGCGAGATCCTGCACGCTCATTTAGCCCTTCATTCCTCTGTGATCGGCTGGCACGGCCGATCACTTTTGCAGCAATTCGTGCGCCCGAAACGGGACCGCGCGGGTCTCATTTCTGCGCGGCCACGGTCGTCAATTCATCAAGATCGCCGCCGACCCCGGCACCAGGGTCACCTGACTGACTGACTGCTGGTGCAGAGTGCCGCCGATGTAATTGCCCGAGGCGTCCAGGCTGGCGTCCGACAGGATGCCGCCGCCGGTCCCGGTGACCTGCTGGTAGGTCTTGCCGAGGTTGATGGTGAGCGTGGTGTTGGTCGGGTTGACGAGCACGATGCCGTTCTGGAAATCACGGCGATAGGCGCCGTTCCATAGATACTGCGAGACATCCGTGGCCAGCGGCGTGATTGCGGGGCCGAGGTTGATCTGGTATTCGGGGAAGTAGTAAGCGTTCACGCTGCTGTGCGGCGCCAACATGTTGATGTAGGTATAGTTCCCCTTGATCAGCAGGTAAGTGCCTATCAGGAACTCGCGCTGCAGCGGGCTGGTGCCGGCGTCGGGTTGGTTGAAGAGCGACGGCTCCATGATCAGAACCTTGTTCTGATTGGAGAGGGCCAGGGCGCGGTTCATGCTCAGGGTCCAGTTGGAAGGGTCGCCGCTCTTCAGGTAGCCGCCACCCCAGTCGCCGAAATCTTCGAGCATGGCGCCGTCGATATAGGAGTAGTTCATGTTCTCCCAGCCGGTGACCTGGGCGTCGATGTTCGGGAGATAGAGGAAGCCCTCCGGCGTGGCCGCCATGTTGGCGACCATGTAGTTCGACAACTGCAGGCGCAGATCCATCCACGTCCGGCCGTTGGGCCAGTAGGCCGGGTTGCCGGCGTTGGTGCCGTCGAAGCGGACGTCGTACTGATCGAACCAGAAGCTGCCCACACCGGCCTCGAAGCTGTCGGCAAAGACACCTTGCGAGCCCTCCGCGCGCATGTCGGCAATCACCGAGTTGACCCAGTACTGCCGCCAGGCTGGGTTGGTGATGTCGTGCAGGTACCAGTTGTCTGTGCTGTTGCTAAGGCGCTGGCCGGCGGCATTGTGCATGAACCAGTCTTCGTGGGAGGTGACAAATGCCCAGTCGGAACCCCACTGGTTATTGGTGATGTACTGGACGGGACCGGATTCGGTGGCCAGGCGGTAGTGCAACTCCAACCACTTGGAGTTAACGGCGCGGAAGCGCGCCGTCTGACCGGAGGTCATCTTCTGCGTGCCGACGTAATGGGTCGCGGCGAACGCGACCAGGTTGTTGGATAGATTGTCAGGGAGCTGATCGGAGAGCACGGAGATGCCGCCGGCCGTGGACGGCATGACCGCCTGAATGCGCGCAGCGGAGCTGGCGCCGATTTGCTCCACGCGCAGGGCGTCGGCAATGAGATAGGTGTTGTTGCCGCTGTTGCTCAGCACCACCTTCAACGTGCCGCTGTTGATCATTGCCTGGGTCAGCGTCTGGAAGGGCACGCCGCCGGCAGTCGCTCCGCTGGGCGTCTTCGTCTGGTCGCCGGTCACGTTCTGCACGAGCGTCGCGTTGTCATAGATGGCATAGGGGGCGTTGCTCGATTGGTTGTAATAGGGACCCCAGGATGCCTCGATGGCATAGGCGCCGGGGGCCAGGCCGGTGACGATCCAGGTTGCGGTAGTGGCGCCGGTGCCGCCGGCTGCCGCGTAACGATCGCTGCCGGCGTAGGCGCCCTTGTCGGTCTGGCTGAACCAGGTGCCGGTTTCGGAGTAAGTCGGGTCGCCGTTGTCCACGAGGGCCGCTCCGCTGACGGCGGTCTGCTGCGCGGACTCTGCCAGATTGTTTTTGTCGCCGGCGGAATCGGATTCCGTGAAGCTGTTGTCGGCATTGAGGACGGCAAACAGGGAATAGCCGCCACCGTTGTGGAACTGGAAGCTCGGGCTGGCGCCGGCGTGATTGCCCACCGCCAGGTCGGCGGCGGCGCTGATCGTCTCCTTACCCAGGAAGGTGGCCTTGCTGAGGTCCTGCTTCAGGTCAGCCGACATGGAAGCATAGTAAGCAATCGTGAAGCTGCTGGGAGCGGCGGCGCCGCTGACGGTGTAGGTGCGGTTGATGGTGAAGCCGGTTTGCTGGTTCACGGAGGCCGGGCCGGTGATGCCGTCCCCCGCTGCCGACCAGTTCAGGTCCGTGTTCGACACCGGCACCGGCGCGAAACGCACGGCGTCTGCCACGACATAGCTGCCGTTGCCCGTGTTGTTGACGGTTACTTTCAGCGTGCCCGTTGTGAGGTTGACAGTAGCGAGCGTTTGAAAGGCCACGCCGCCGAAACTCGAGCCGGCAGGGCTAACCGTTTGATTGACGGCGACGGTCTGCAGGAGCGTCGAGCCGTCATAGATAGCATACGGTGCATTGGTGGCCTGGTTGCCGTAAGCGTGCCAGGTGGCCTGCACCTGGTAGAGTCCGGCGGGCAGCCCGGTGGCTTGCCAGGTGGCGGTGTTCTGGCCGCTGCCGCTGCTGGTCGCGTAACGCTCCGTGCCGCCGTAAGAAGGCACGCTCTCGGTATTCCAGGCGCCGGTCTCGGAATAGCCGGCCGTGCCGTTGTCCACAATCACCGGGCCGGACACCTGCACCGGCTGAGGCGCGGCGGCCACGTCGTTGGTATCGTTGGCTGAATCCGACTCCGCCCAACTAGGATCGGCGACCAACTGCGCCAGCAGGTAGTATGTGCCGCCGTTCGGCAGTTGCAGCGATGGACTGGTACCGCTGTGATTGCCGAGGGCCAGGTCGGTCGAAGCGCTCAACGTCTCCGTGCCGAGCAAGGTTGCCTGGCTGAAGTTCTGGCTGAGGCTGGCCGAGGTGGACGCATAATAGGCGATGGTAAACTTGGCCGGCGCGGCCGCACCGCTGATCGTATAGGTGCGGCTGATGGTGAACGGCGTCTGGGCGCTGACCGTGGTCGGCCCGGTGATGCCGTCGCCCGTGGCAGACCAATTGAGATCGGTGCTCGACACCGGCGCAGGGGCGATGCGCACGGCGTCGGCGACGATGTAGGTGCCGTTGCCCGTATTGCTCAGCACCACTTTCAGCGTGCCGCTGGTGATATTCACGGTCGCCAGGGTCTGGAAGGACACGCCGCCAAAACTGGCGCCAGTGGCGGTCTGCGTCTGGTTGACCGGCACGGTTTGCAAGAGCGTCGTGCCGTCATAGATGGCGTACGGAGCGTTGGTGGCTTCGTTGTTGTAGGGGTGCCAGGTTGCCTGGACTTGATAGAGTCCCGTCGCCAGGCCGGATGCTTGCCAGGTGGCGGTGTTCTGGCCGCTGCCGCTGCTGGTGGCGTAGCGTTCGGTGCCGTTGTAGGAGAGCACGCTCTCAGTGGTCCAGGCGCCGGTTTCGGAATAGCCGGCGGCGCCGTTATCCACAATGACCGGGCCGAGGACCTGAACGGGCTGCACTGTGATAGCCACGTCGTTGGCGTCGTTAGCGCCGTCGGACTCGACGAAGCTGCCACTGCCGAGGCTGGCAAGCAAATAGTAAGAACCGCCCGAGGCAAACTGGAACGCCGGACTGACGCCGCTGTGGTTACCCACGGCCAGGTCGGCGCTGGCGCTCAGCGTCTCCGACCCCAGCAGGGTTGCCTTGCTCAGGTCCTGATTTGGATCGGCGGACGTCGAGGCATAATAGGTGATGGTGAAGCTGCCCGGCGCCGCTGCGCCGCTGACGGTATACGTGCGATTGATGGTGAAATTGGTCTGCACATTCGCCGAGGCCGGCCCGGTGACGCCGTCGCCGGTTGCAGACCAGTTCAGGTCGGTGCTGGAAAACGGCACGGGGGCTTCGCGCATGGCGTCCGCCACGATGTAGGTTCCGTTGGCGGTATTGCTCAGCACGACTTTCAAAGTGCCGCTGGTGATTTTCACGGTTGCGAGCGTTTGGAAGGGCACGCCGCCAAAGGCTGGTCCATTCGCCGGCATCGTCTGATTCATGGTGACGGTTTGCAGGAGGGTCGTTCCATCGTAAATGGTATACGGCGCGTTGGTCGCCTGATTGGGATAAGGATGCCAGGTTGCCTGCACTTGATAGAATCCGGAAGCCAGACCGGCAACCTGCCAGGTGGCGGTGTTTTGCCCGGCGCCGTTGCTGGTCGTGTAGCGCTCGTTACCGCCATAGGATGGAACCGTCTCCGTCGTCCAGGCGCCCGTCTCGGAATAACCGCCGGCGCCGTTGTCCACGATCTGCGGCCCCATCACCACCAGCGGCTGCGGCGCGGCCGCGACATTATTGGTCTCGTCTGTTTCCACAAAGGCGTTGCCACTGTCGAGCTTGGCGAACAGGTAATAGGTCCCGGCGGGAAGCGGGGCGAAGGTGGGACTGGTACCGGCATGACTGCCCACGGATTTGCCGCCGGCAGCACTGATGGTCTCGCTGCCCAGGAGCGTGGCGAGGGCCAGGTTTTGATGCAGGTCCGACGAAGAAGAGGCGTAATAGCTAATTACAAAATTGCTCGGTGCCGCGCCGCCCGAAACGTTGTACGTGCGCGACATGGAAAAGGGCAAAACGGTATTCGCCGTCGCCGGTCCGGAGAGGCCGCCGCCGGTCCAGTTGAGGTCCATGTTCGGCGTTTGCACCGCCTCGGCCGCGTTAACAATGCCGTTGCTGACCGTGATCCCGGCCATGGCGGAGTCCGGCATAACCGTGCCCAGCAACTGGTTGATGGCTTGCGTGACGGTGTAAGCCGGGTTCTGCGCCAGCATGAGCGCCAGCGTGCCGGCCACATGCGGCGTGGCCATGGAGGTGCCGCTCAGGAAGCCGTATTGGCCGTTGGGCAAGGTACTGTAGATGCCGACACCCGGGGCGCCGATATCCACGGTCCTGGCCCCGTAATTGGAGAAGGAGGCCCGATTGCCGCTGCTGTCAATGGCGGCCACGGCCACGATGTTCGGCAAATCGAACGCCGATGGGTAATTGGGCGAGGTGTCGGTGTTCTGGCCGCTGTTACCGGCGGCCGCGACGAAAATCTGCCCGGCGGCGTTGGCGTCCTGGATCGCGTTATAAAGGACGGTGGTATTGTCCGCGCCGCCCCAGCTATTGTTCGACAGCCGGGCGCCGTGCTTGATGGAATATTCGATGGCCTCGGCGGCCGCCGTGTCCGAGCCGCTGCCGCTAGCGTCGAGAAACCTCACCGGCATGATGTCCACTTGCCAGTTGACCCCGACCACGCCGACACTGTTGTTACCGACGGCGCCAATGGTGCCGGCGGTGTGCGTGCCG
>DASZFN010000521.1:0-11537 GCA_035939715.1 Gemmataceae bacterium
GCGAGTTGCACGCCGATGAGGAAGCTACCCATCTAGTCGCCGCGCTGGAGCAGTTACCCTCACGTTTTGGGGAAGAGATGCCCGCCGGGATCGTGCTCTTTTCCGATGGCCGGCTGACCGATGTGGCCGGCCTTGATGGCATTGTTGCCGGTTACCGCCGCCTGCAGTTGCCCATACACGTATTTCCCGTCGGCGACCCGGAGGCATCCCGCGACGTGGCCGTGCAGGATGTCATCGCACCGCGCGAAGCAATGCCGGGCGCCCGCGTTCCGATTCAGGTCACGCTCCGCAGTCACGGCTACCAGGGGCAACGCGCGGACGTCCGTATCCGCTCGCTTACCGACCCGGTCCGCAAGCCGCTCGCTATACTGCCCATCACCTTGACCGAAGGCCAGCAACACCACGAGTTGATCATCGACCACGATCCCAACGCCGGCAAGCTGGCCGTGGAAGTGCCGCCGCTCGATGGCGAGGTCACCACGGCGAACAACTCCGTGCCGTTTCAAATTGGCGGCCGCAAGCGCAAGATCCGTGTGATCTACATGGAAGGAACGGTCGTCCCCTACGACGAATATCACTTTGTGCATGACGCGCTCGTGGAAGACCCGAACATCGAGTGCCTGTCCATCGTCGTCGATAATCAAGACGCCGTTCAGCCGCGCCTGCATCGCGTGAACGATCCTGGCCGCGGCTATCCGACGACGCGCGAGGAGCTGTTTTCGTATGACGTGATCATCTGCAGCGACATCAAGCGCAGCGCCTTCACGCAGCAGCAACTGGAATGGACGGCCGAGCTGGTCGGCAAACGCGGCGGCGGCTTCGCCATGGTCGGCGGCAACACCAGCTTCGGCGCCGGTTACTGGGACCAAACGGTTTGGAATGAGCTAATACCCGTGGACATGAGCGGCGGGCCCAGCTCCATGGGTCGCGGTACCTGCTGGGGCGTTGATTTTCACGTTACGATTCCGCGCGAAGTCGAACGCCATCCGATCTGGCGCATCGTCGATGACCCGGTCAGGAACCGGCAAATTCTTCAGCAGATGCCTTCCTTCCGGGGCACCAATCTCGTCGAGCGCCTGAAGCCCGCGGCTACTGCTCTGGGGCTTTCCGATCAGCCGCTGGGGGGCGTCGGCATCATGCCCGTGTTTTCGTGCGAGCCATTCGGCAAAGGACGCACCTTCGCCATGAGCACCGACACTACCCGGGATTGGGGGCTCAACTTTGAGTTTAACTGGGGCGAACCGGGGGACAACCGCTACTTTCGCAAGTTCTGGCGCAACGTGGCTACCTGGCTCGCCGAGAACTCCGGCGGCCTCAATCGCCGCCTGAAGCTTGATACAGACCGCGTCGTATACCACCCCGGCCAGCCGATCAGGATCAGTGCGCGCGCGTATGACGAACGGCTGGAAGAAACCAACCGCTACCGCCTTGTGGCGCGCCTGCGTCAGACTGCCAACACCCCGGCACGCATCGATCCATCATCCTTGAAACCTCTCCAGGAAACGGCCCTGGCCCCGAAGCTCGCAGACAAATCTTATGCGGGAGAATTAGCCGTGCCGCCTCTGCGGATGTTCCCTGCTCCGGCAAACGATGCCGCATCTCCTCTGCGGCTGGCGTCATTGGAGGTGGTGGCTTACGATGAGGATCGCCAGATCGCCCAATCCTCGCTTGACGTGCAAGTCCTGGACGACCCGGTCGAGTTTCAAGACCCACGCCCCGACCGGGAGCAACTAGAGCATCTTGCCAAGGCCGCCGACGGCAAAGTAATTCAGAGTGCCGAAGAGCTGGCGCAACTTCTGGGCAGCTTTTCTCCGGGCCCGGGCGAGCTGATTGTGAACCGCGTGCCGCTTTGGGATAATGCTGGCCTGTGGCTGGTGTTCATCGGGCTGCTCACCGTGGATTGGCTGTTGCGGCGCTGGTGGGGACTGGCGTGACGGGCAAGGCAACGGGGGGTGATCCAATGACTATCCGGCAGCGTCGAAGCTTCTTGCGCGCCGGTGGGGCGCTGGCTCTTGCCGGCCTGACAGCCGCATCCGCATGTCCGGCCTGGGCGGAAGAAAAAAGACAGACGCCCAAATTCCGCCTCGGCATGGTTACCTACAACATCGCCGCCAAATGGGACGTGCCGGCCATTTTGCGCGTGTGCAAGGCGGTCGGCGTCTCGCCGGTCGAGCTGCGCACCACGCACGCGCACGGCGTGGAGCCGTCCTTGAGCAAGGCGCAGCGCAAGGAAGTGCGCCGGCGCTTCGCCGACGCGGGCATTGAAATCTGGGGCTGCGGCACGGTCTGCGAGTTCCATTCTCCCGATCAGGCTATCGTGCAGAAGAACATCGAGACCTGCAAGACGTTCATCGAGCTCGCGGCGGACCTCGGCGGCCGCGGCGTGAAGGTCCGGCCCAATGATCTGCCGAAGAATGTGCCGGTGGAGAAGACGCTTGAGCAGATCGGCAAGGCGCTCATTTCCTGCGGCAAGGCGGCGGCGGATGCGAATGTGGAGGTGTGGGTGGAAGTGCACGGCCGCGGCACAGCCCTGCCGCCCAACATCAAGCAAATCATGGAGCACTGCGGCCATCCCAGCGTCGGCCTGACGTGGAACTCCAATCCATCGGACATCAAAAACGGTTCCGTCGCGGACTCCTTCCACCTGCTGCGTCCCTGGATTCGTTCCTGCCACATCAACGAGATCTACAAGGACTTTACGCGCAGCTATCCTTACCGTGAGCTGTTCCGCCTGTTCCGGGAAATGGATTACGACCGCGTGACTCTCATAGAAGTCGGCCGCGGCACGCCGGATGAAGCTTCGGGTACGGAGTTGCTCCGGTATTACAAGGCTCTTTGGACCGAATTGGCGCGCGCGTAAAGGTGACTTCGGAGTCTGGCAACCTTGGCAATCTTTGTTTGTTGAGGGAATGCAAAAAGAAAGGAGGCCGCGCCTCTACCCTCTGAGACGCGGCCTCTGGCATTTCTTTCAACAGTGCGGCTGGATTCAGCTTCCGGTGGTAATGGCGCTGCCAACGGACGTGAAGGTGGTGTTGGCATTGCCGCCCAGCGTGGTAATGGCGCCGATGCAGACCACGATGATCAGGGCAAGCATCACCGCGTACTCGACGGCTGTCGGGCCGTCCTCACTCTTGAGGAACTGGATGGTAAATTGCACGAACTTATTCATGATTCTGTTCCTTTCGGCAGCCTGGCAATCCGTAACAAGCCGGAGCCGCAGTACGGACCCATGGCTTTGCGCCCCCATCTTGAGATGGGTTTGCCGTTTCGAGGATAAGAAGGTTGCCGACCGGTCGCTTCTCACAGAGACGGACCGGCGCAGGCGCCCATTGCAGGCCTGCAGCACAATGACAACCTTCAAACAAGATACCGCAAGTAACTAGCTCAGACTTGGAAAGTGCGCCGATCACAGCGCACTGTGACGGATGCGGAATTAACACTGCAAGGACATGAACAGGTAACACATATCGGCGCAGCTGAAGAGGCGTGGCTCATGGGACGATACAGAAAAAGACCCGCTTAGCTCGACAATGGCGGGTTGGAAATCGAGAGTTACGGCATGCGATGACTCTATTTTTTCAAGCACATCCAGGCGGAACTCCACCGACAGGAGGACGAATTCTTGCGCACATGCAAATGGTTGTACAGGCAGTTCACGGACGCCGGTCTTCGCCTGCAGGTCACCAACCCACGCCGCAGCGATTGTCAAAATCAGGGCCAGGCAACGCGTTTTCAATGTCATGGAATTATCAATCAAGGGCGGTACCCATGCCAACTCTAGGTCATACGCTGAACATTGTCAAACAGACAGATCGTTCAGCAGACAGGCATTTCTTTGCACCAGGTCAAGGCTTGGGCGGCGCCGCTGACTGTGTAGACTTGGGCGGTGTGACCGAGACACCGACGGGGATATTTGCCGCTTGAGGCAATGCGGCCAGGGGCGGCTGCCCGAGCGCGGTGTACAAACGAAATTGGGCCTGATTGTAGTCAATAACTTCGCCGAGATACTCCTGGCGGGCCTGGTTCAGGGCCTGTTCGGCAAGCAGCAGTTCCACGGCTTCGTAACCTCTGGCGGCGCCGAATCCGACCTCGACGGTCCAGCGCATCAGGCGGCGCCACATTTCTTCAGCTTGCTGAACGGCCTTTTGCGCATGCTCCAGCGTTCGCTGCCGGCTCAGCAGCAGGTTGGCGGCGACGGCCACTTCAGCGGCTACCTGAGCTTGCACCTCTGCGACGTGCAGGTTGGCCTGGTCGTATTGGGCACGGCCCACCTGAGCGCGGGCAAGGTCGCCGGCGCCGAAGTTGCGCAGCGTCCAGATCGACTGCGCCGTGGCATCCCCGCGGCCGCGAAACGTTTGCGTATTGTCATTGATGCCGCCCCCAAAGTCCCCGGCGAAGTAGCTTACTTCCAGTCTCGGCAGCAGCGGACCAAGACGTGCCTGTCGCCAGCGCGCCAGGCTGGCGGCCACCAGCGAGCGGCTTTCCGCCAGCTCGGGCCGGTTCATCAGCCCTGTGGCGACCAGTTCGCCCAGGGGAGCATCGGGCGGAATGATGGCCACCGGCAGAACGGCGGCCTCGGCGGGTTTCAGTTGAACTGTCGGGTCAAGCAGCAGCAATTGCGTGAGCCGGGCCGATATGACGGCAGCGTCGCCCTCCAGCCGGATTCGTTCCTGGCGGCGAAGTTCCACCTCGGTCCGGCCGCGCGTTGCGTCAGCGGGTGTTTTGCCGAACCCTCTTTTTTCTGCCGAGGTTGCCAGACGCAGGATTTCTTCTGCATTGGCCAACGTCTCGGCATTGACCGCCAGGGCGCCGTACGCCCGGAGCAGATCAAAGTAGGCAAGCGCAGCCCGAAGCTGGATGTCATCCACGACGGCCTGCGTAGCGGCGGCCTGGGCGTCTACCAGACGACGAGCAATCAAAGGAGCAAACAAGGCGTCCGAGGTTTCCACGGACAAGGCCGCGCCCCCACCGGCAAACAGGTTCCACTTGTTGGTCGTAAAGATATCACCCCTGGAGTTCTGAATGAGACCATCATGGCGCAGGTAGGCAGGCCCGGCCTGCAACGAGGGCAGCCACAGCACCTGCGCCTCGCGCAGGTGCGCGTAGGCCTCCTGCACACGCGCCTGGGCCACGCCGATCGTCGGATTATTGGCATTGGCCAGGCGCAGCGCCGCCGGCAGGTCAATGAGCAGAAGCTGAGCATCGGCTCGGAAGGGCGATGCGCCAACCGAGGTGAGCGGGGGAACCGCGCCAGCCGGCGCAGGCGCTGCCTGCCGGGGCATTGGCATTACGGCTTCCGGAAGCGTGGCCGGGGTGCGCGCCGGAGGATCGCCGCGTGCACTGGCTTGAAAGGCCAACCACAAGCACAAAGCGGCCGTGGCGAACCCGTGCCGGCCGAGGGATTCTTGCTGGGTTTGCATGCCCGCCTCCGTGCGAACAACCGGGGCTCAGGGTGTCCAGTCCTGAGGGATCGCCTTCACCGCCTCGCCGTCCGTAAGCTCGCCCTGGTTGCTGTAGATCACCTGCTCCTCGCCCGTGAGGTTCCGTTTGACGACGCCGGTACTGGTCTTGGTAATAATCGCTACCTTGGCCAGGTGCTGGTCATCCACTTGCACTTCCACGGGCACGAGCGCCGCCTTGCCGTTCTTCACCAGATAGATATACGGCGTCCCGCCCGGGCGCACGATGGCGTCGCTCGGGATCAGGAAAACGTGCGAAAGTTCGCGAAACACCAGGTGCATTTCGCCGTACATGCCCGGATACATGCGGTGCGGTACATCGGTCCTGGTACCGGTTATGGTCGGGATGATCGGCAGGGGGCCCTCTTTCAGATCATCGAATGGAACCTTCCTTGCCTTTTCCTTGCTCAGGAATTTCTGATACTCCTCGTCCGTGCCGTTGAAGAGGTCGACCTGGACCGGCAGGGTATGGTCGTTCGCTTCACGTTCCAGCGACGGGCTAAAACGTGACACCTTGCCGTGAATCAGCAGCCCGGGGAATTCGCTCATCTCGATCACTGCTTCCGTGTTGTTCGTCACCAGGGAGGCAAACGTATCGGGCACGCGCATCGTGACCGTAACGATATCCCGCCTCTCGACGCGCATGAGCGGAATGGTGTGAGCGGTGGTGGCGTTTTGCACAAAAGAGCCGCGGTTGACATTGCGGCGCGTCACGACGCCGTCGAACGGCGCGGTAATTCCGGCATAGTCCGCCATAGCTTGCGCATGGTCCCTATCCTTCCGCGCCACCTCGATCAACTCTCCCTTAAGGTGAACATCGGCTGCTGCCGCATCCAACTTTGCCCGCGCCTGTTCCAAATCTGCCTCGGCCTTCAAGACATTGGCTTTGGCCTTTGTCAAATCGGCACGAGTTGCCTTGTAAAGCAGTTCGTGCTCCTCCACGACCTGCTGGGTCGCCGCCTTGTCTTCCACGAGTCCGCGTAGCCGGTTGAATTCCTTGGTGCGGTAATTCAGCATGCCGTCGGCTGCCTCGACGCCGGCTTTTTCGACCTCGATACTCTTGGCGGCGACAAGCGCCGTTTTTTGGGCGATCTTTTCATTGGCCTGGGCCAGCGCGAGATCGGCTTGCCTTTGCCGGATGATGCTCTCCTTTTGCTTGACCTCTTGCTCCAGGTCGGGGACCGCAATCTTCACGAGCAGCTCGCCGTCTGTCACCGGCGCCCCCTCGGCCTTGCGAATGAACTCCACTCTGCCGGCAACCTGGGCCTCGAGATCCGCCCATTCATAAGGCACGATCTGGGCCGGGGCCTTGATGGAAAGCGAAAAAGACGGATCACATTTGGGGCAGATGGTCCGGACCGTCATCGTCATGTCATCCTGGCCGGAAGGCTCCTGGGCAAAGCTTTCTAGAGTTTCCGCTCTGGCCTGATTGCGCCAAAATGGCACACCCGTGGCGATAACGATCAGGGCGCCGATCACCATCACACCGGCCAGGCCGATCCCCCAGAATATTTTCCTTGGTAAGCGTTGCATGGATATTCTCCAAACCATCAACCAGCCGTGCATCCTGGAAGCTCTGAACGGATCCGTGTAAAAAGGCAGCCAGCGACAGGCTACGGCAAATGTCTATTCCCCATTGGCATATTTTTGTGCCAAGCAATGAACGGCTGAGTCCTTTACCCAGAGCAGGATTCGCACTATGTTTCTCGATATTGAAAAGGGGGTTCACCATGTTCCATCCTCGCGTAATCCTGCATCCAACGGATTTCTCGGAATGCTCCCGGCACGCCTTCGATATTGCGGCCGACCTGGCGCGGCAGTACGAGGCGGCCTTGCTGGTGCTCCACGTTGCCGATACCTTGGGCGCGGAAAACGTTACCTATGGCGAGGTCGCCTCTCATTTGGAACCCGAGTCTTATCGCCAGCGCCTGGAAGAGGACCTGCGCCGGTCGGTGCCTGCGCCCGCGGGTGTTTCCACCCAGTACCTTCTGGCCGCCGGCGAACCAGCCCGCGAAATCAGCCGTGTGGCGCGGGAACACTCCGGCGATTTGATCGTCATGGGCACACATGGTTCGAGCGGGTTGAGCCGTCTCCTGATGGGGAGTATTGCCGAACACGTCATTCGTTTGGCTTCTTGCCCCGTATTGGTCAGCAAGTGTCCCGCCTAGAGCGCCACGCAAATTGTACCATTGCTTGTCCATAATCGCGGTCCAGATTCTGGCTGCCAGTCACCGGTCCACCGGGACAGGCCCGGTGGTGCCGGTTGCGCTGCCGAATCACGCACGGTCATAAAAAGTCACTGGACGGCCATTCCAAGCCCATCGTGTCTGGCAAGCACGGGTTCTTCGACCACAGCGTGCGCCGGCCGTGACCGGGTCTCCGCTTCGTCTGCCAACTCCTTATCGATGTCGGGCTCCGGTTCCGCGCGATCCCGAATCATCATCGTGAACAGGATCGGCACGACGATGAGCGTGAGGAACGTCGAGGTCAGCAAGCCGCCTACCACGGCCCGCGCCAGCGGCACATTGGCTTCGCTCCCCTTGCCGAAGCCGATCGCCATGGGCACGAGGTCCAGGAAGGTGGCCAGGAACGTCATCATGATGGGGCGAAAGCGAATGGCGGCCGCCGTCGTGATGGCCTTGTGCACCGAGGCCCCCAGTTTACGCTGCTTGTTCGCGAAGTCCACCAACAAGACCCCGTTGGAGACGACGATACCGACCAGGAAGATCACGCCCATTTCCGATTGCACGTTTAGCGTCGTCCGCGTGACGAACAGCATGGTCAGCACGCCGATCAACCCCAGCGGCACGGTGAACATGATAATGAACGGGCCCAGGTAGGAGCGGAATAGCGGCACCATGAGGAGATACACGAGAATCGCCGCCATGATCAGCCCCTTGCCCAGGCTGCTGAACGATTCGTTCATGCGCTCGTATTCGCCGCGCAGCTCCCAGCGGATGCTCTTGAGGCCGTTCAATTCCTGGGCGGCATTCTTCAACTGGGTTTTGCTGGTGGTTTTGGCATGCTCGAGTGCCAGGTATTTTGTCTCCAGGTCCTGGATCCTGGCATTCGTCTGGGTCCGGACGGCGGCCAGTTCCTTGTCGATGCCTGCCGCCACGTTGCCGATATCGCGCTTTTCCGTGTTCACGAGCACATCGAAGGTCCGGTAGAGGCTGACGTGATTCAACTCCACCGCATCGTTGCGGTGGCGGATGGTGACGAGTTGCCCTAGCTTGACGCCGTGCGGCTGGTTGGTGCCGGTCGCGTAGATGTTGAGCACGTCTTCCAGCTTCAGATTCGGGTCTTCGGGATATTGCACGGCGACGAAGTATTGATTGCCGCTCTGCGTGTCGATCCAGAAATTGCGGTTGATGGATACGCTGGAGTTCATGGCCGCGACCAGTTGCAAGGCCACACCATCCGCCGCCAGGCCGAAATCGGCCGCCTTCTTGCGATCGATGTCAAAGAGCAAGTAAGGAGCATCCAGGCGCTGCAGGACACGTACATCGGCTGCGCCTTTGATTCCGGCCACGCGCGTGCGGATGTCCTTGGCCAGACGTTCGGCCTGTTGCGAGGTGCCGCCTTCGATCTGGATGTCGATGGGCGAGGAAGCGCCGTTATTGAGGGCGGTGGAAACCATGCCGCCTGTCTCAAAACTGATCCGCAAATCGGCGAAGCGCCTTGGATCCTCCTGCATCCAGTGCCGCAGCTTGATCGCATACTCCTGGGCGCTGAAACGGCGATTTTCCTTCAACTGCAGGCGAATCACGGTATCCTGCTGGCCGGAGTTGTCGCTGTAGGCCGCCGACCAATCGGGGTCGAGCCCGATCTCGGAAACGATCATCTCGCGCTCGCTGGCGGGAATCTTCTCTTCCAGGAAGCGCTCGACCTCGATGACGCGGCGTTCCGATTCATCGAGCCGCGACTTGGACGGCGCACGCACGTGGATGGTGATCTGGCCGGCATCCACTTGCGGAAAGAACTCCCGGCCAATGCCAAAAGTGAGCGCCAGCGACCCCAGGAAGAGAAGCCCGACAACCGTCAAGACCGCCAGGCGATGCCGCATGGCCAATTCCAGGACGCGCTCGTATTGCCGCGTGCAGAAATTCAGCCCACGCTCGATAGGCCGGCGGAGACGCGCACCCCAACTGCCGGAACTGTGCTCCTGACCCGGATGGAGATGTTCGCCCAGCCATCTGGCGCAGAGCATCGGCACCAAGGTTCGCGACAGGATGAACGAAGAGATCATGGCAAAGGCGACGGCCAGCGTCAGCGGCCGGAACAAGAAGCCGCCCATGCCGGGCATCAAGGCAATCGGACATAGCACGATGATGGTCGTGGACGTGGCTACGAGCACGGGAATGGTCACTTCGACGGCGCCGTCGAAGGCGGCCTTGAAACGCGATTTGCCCAGGCTGTGATGGCGGTGGGTATTTTCGAGCACGACAATGGCGTCGTCCACGAGCGGCCCGATGGCCAGGGCCAGGCCACCCAGTGTCATGGCATTGATCGTGTTCCCGGTCACGTACAGGCAGATGATCGCGCTAAGAATGGCCAGCGGGATCGACATGCTGGCAATCATGGTCATGCGCCAGTTGCCGAGGAAGATCAGGATCATGATCGACACGAGGACAGCCCCGATGATGCCCTCATGAATCAGGCTGATGATGGCCTCTTTGACATAGAGCGATTGATCCATGACGAAGTGGAGCTTCGTCCCAGGCGGCAAACGCTTCTCCATGTAGTCGATGTGCGCCTTGACGCCGTTGGCCACGGACAGGCTGCTGGCGCCCTGCTGGCGGTAGATGGGCACATACACTTCGCGCCGGCCGTTCGGGTTGTTGTCATCCGTAATGCGCACGCGCGAGGTTTGGATGGAATAGGCGTCTTCCGCGTGGCCGATATCCTTTAGATAAACCCGATCTCCCGGCACCATGCGAATCGGCATCTCGTTCAGTTCCTCGACCTTATCCACCATGAGATTGGTGTCGAGCAAAACCTGGTCCTTGCCAAAGTAAGCGATCCCAGGCGTGATCATGCGATTGCCAAGCTGCAGTGCCTTCACGACATCCAGCGGCGACACATTGCGGACCTCCATGTCCTTGGGGCGAAGATAGACCAGGACGGTGCGGTCCTTGCCGCCGACCGCCACAGGGGCAACGCAGCCTGGGACCCCGCCGAGCATGTTGCGGACGTCGATACGAGCCACATCTTTCAAGTGCGCTTCATCCAGGTCCTTATTGCTCACGGTCAAGATGCCCAGCGGCAAAGTTCCGGTCGGGTCAAATGGCAGAGTGACGGGAGGCAAAGTATTGGGCGGCAACGTGGGCAGCGTGCCCTGCGCCAACGAAGTGGTCAGGGTGAGCGCGGCGTTAGGATCGATATCGTCCCGGAAATAGAGCTTGACCACGCTCACTCCAGGCACCGATTTCGATTCGATCCGCTCCACGCCCGGACCTTGGTTGACCCAGCGCTCGATGCGGTTGGTAATGGTCTTTTCAATGGACGAAGCCGGCATGCCCTGGAAGTAAGTCAACACCTGCACTGCCGGCGCCTTGAAGACCGGCAGAATATCCACGGGAATATTGCGGACGGCCACCAGCCCCAGGACCAGGATCATAAGGGCGAGCACAACCACGAAGTAATGATTCTTCAGCGCTACTTTGACGATCCACATATGTTTTGACCTGAGAATCTACCAATGACAAACTTTGCGTGCGACTTTATGGCTTACGGCAATTCAGCGAGTTCAACTGCCGGAACAGCAACGGTCAACCTATTCGTCTGAGACAAGGCCAGGAAGCTAAGCGCTTCCGGTACACCCATGAGCTCTTCCACCGTCGTGTCACGCAGCCAGCGCCGCCACGGAGCAGACGCCTTATGTTGCCCGATCACCATCTGGCAACGTCGCCAGCAAGCTATCTGGGTAACTGCCGACTGGACGTCGCAGCCGACCAGGTAATCAAAGGATGCCTCAACATTCGAGTCAGCAAACGCCCGAGAAGCCGCTTGCTGACGCTGTCTGGCTGCTTTCTCGGATCCCGCCACCGATACGACGACCGGCGTTAACTGCAGAGC
>DASZFN010000522.1:0-3915 GCA_035939715.1 Gemmataceae bacterium
CTGGATAAGCCCCGTGGTGCCGGTTATGCTGCCGAATCGCGCATGGTCATATAGATCTGCTGCAAAACACCCTGCACGATCTTGAACGGCTTCTATTGGCCCGGACTCGATAAGCTCTTGAGGAAAGGTGCCCGATGCCAACGGCCAACCCCGCGTACGGGGTTCCGCAAACAACAAAGGAAGAGCAGCGCGCCGATGGGTTGCCCGCCGTGTTCATTGCAAAAGTTTCGAATGACAGGTGGAAAGAGATCCGAGCCCAGCAAGCCCATCAGCAGCAGGCTGGCGCACAGAAGCAGACATCGTGCGCGGCTACGCCAATGGATCGTCTCCAGCAACTCCCAGGCAATGGACGGCGCGAGCACAGCGTAGGTGCTCGCTTCCGTGGCCGGGCCGAACAGCACTACCCATAACGTAAACCATTGATAGGTACGGGTCAGCAACTCCTGCCTGCCGGCTCCCTGCTGGGCAAGGACCAGGCAAAGGCCCAGGACGACACAGGCCGCGGTGGCTCCCAGCACGGCGTAAGTGGTCGGCTCCAAGGGGCGGCCGGCGATCTGGAAGAGGTAATCGATGGAACGCAAGCGTTCACGCATGATGGTGGTGCTCGCCCGCAGGTGGTGTGCCCAGCTCGCATATTGCGCGCTCACCAGTCCAATGGGCTGGGTCGCAAACGGCGCCAGCAGCATGGCGGCGAGCGCGGTCAAATAACGCCAGCTGAAACGCCGCGGAAAGAGTGCCGTCAAGATCATGGCCAGACCCAGCGGATAGCCTTTCACGAGCGTCGCAAAGGCCAGCCACGCCGCGGCGCGATTCCATTCTTCGCGCAGCACGCAACGCAGTCCGAGCAAAACAGCGCCCACCATGAGCAGATTTGCCTGTCCGATGTAGAGACTGTGCAGGCTCAAGGGCAGCGCCAGAAGCCACAGTCCGGCCGCCTGAGCGTTGTCGAGGCGTTGGGGGACAATGACGCGCGCCCACGCGAAGAGGCCCGCCATGTAAATAACCGCGTTAAACAGCTTCCACAAGGCGTTGCCCACATTGTCCGGCAACATGGTGAATGGCGTTAGCGTGATCGCCAGAAGTGGGCTGTAGCGGTAGTACTCTCTGCCGCGAGCGTAGATGTCCTCGCCCGCCCACCAGTTGCGCGCGGCGTCGGCATAAATGTCGTAGACCGTGTGCGCGCGGGGATAGCAAAGGGCATGGCCGGCTACCGACAGTAGACAGAGTCCCCAGACCAGGGCGGCGGCTTCGGGCCAGCCGCCGCGAACACGCGTCCACATAGAAGCCGTCCAAGATGATTGCCGTCAGCGCGCACTCTACCTACCGGCGCAGCACGCGCTCCCTGGAGCTATCGACCTGGTACCACCGGATAAATGGTCTGTTTTGCGGACTTTTCCGGAGCAGGTCCGTGTAAACGACGGGAATGCCAGCGAAGCATGTAGTGCGGCTGATATGGCCTTTGACGAAGCAATCGCTATTGCGCGGCGCTCGATAAGGCCGTAAAGAACAAGGCGGGTCTCCGTCAGGCGGCTTTGAGATGGTCGGCTGGCAGGCTTTGCACAGGGACCTGAGCCGCTTTCGTCTTCTTAGAATGGCTCGCCAGCAATAGTCCTGCGAACAACAGGCCGGCCAGGGGTTGCACGCCGTGGGGACGAAGGATGCCGGGCCCGGCAAAGCAGCCCTCCACCTGCGCGATGACAAAAACAGCGTAATTGGCCGCGAGCAATCTGCACAGCCACGCGCCCTGGCCGTCACTCCATGCCTCGATCAACGTGTAAGCGAGGGAAGGCGCCAGGAGCATGTACGTTGCCGATTCGGTCGCCGGGCCAAAGACCGTCATCCAGCAACAGCCCAGTGCCAGCGCGAAGTTCAAGAACCGGATCCGCGGCCAATCCGCGCGCCGAGCCGCCATGCAGAGCCCTGCCACCACCGCGCCCGCCGTGATTTCCACAACCCGATAGATCGCCGGGCCGAGCTGCGTCAGATAGAGCCGGCAGAGGAGCTGAAAATCACGATAACAGCCCGCCAACGGCCGCGCATGGCGGTCGTCTCCCGTCAGGCAAACCACCCATTCCGCGTACTGCGTTCGCACGTAGTCGGGGTGTTGCAAGAGAAAAGGCAGAATCAACCCGGCGCAAAGGGCCAACGTGAAGCGGCTAAAGAATTGGCGTGGGTACAGGACCACGAGGACCAGCCCGATTCCAATCGGATAAATCTTGAGCAAGGAAGCGATGGCGATGCACACCGCAGCCGTGTTCCAGCGGCACTCCGCCGCCGCGGCAACCGTGCACAGCACCAGACCGAGCACGAGCGGATTTGATTGGCCATTGTTGAAATTGCCGGCCGCAAGCGGCAGGACGAGCAGGAAAAGAAGCAGCCGCTGATGTCGGTTCAGCGCCTGCGGGAACAGTGACCGGCAGCACCACAACATGCCGCCAGCTAACGCCGCCGCGTTGAGCAGTCGCCACAGCACTCCGCCGATGTTGTCAGGAAGAACCGCTAGCGGCGTCAGCAGGACGGCGCTCACCGGGCTATAGCGAAAGTCGTCCAGTCCGCCTTTGGGAGCTCTACTCTTGTAATAGAGATCTTCCCCGGCGAGCCAGTTCCGCGCGGCCCCGATGAAGATGGGATAGGTGCTGTGGAGCCGCGGCTGCACGAGGGTGCGCACACAGACCACTGCGAGAACGAGCAGCCATGCGCCCACCACAAGACGGGCGAAGCGCATGGCGTTGGAAGCGGGCGCTACGGCAGCCTCACGCTGCATGTCTGGTTCCTCGCCCATGCAGGATCAACTGGGCCGGCGCGATGAGCTCGAACCCGGCGCGCGCGCATGCGTGCCGATAGCTTGGCAAACGCAGCAGTTGCAATTCGTGCACGCGCCTCTCCACCAGCCCGTCGCTCCCCGTGCTGTCCCTGCCGATCAACGTCTGGTCGTCGTAGCCGGGGTGACAGGCCAGTTCGACCACATCTCCCGGGATGTGTTCGAGCCAACGCACCAGAAAGTTCGGATCGGCCACGTAAGGCGGATCCGTAATGCCGGCCAGCCAATCGTTGCCCGGGAAGCCGCAGCGCTGCTGCAGCCGGGCATCGCGGCGTCCCAGGGACGACAGCATGCTTCGCTTGAGCCGTGCGCCGGGCACGCGCAGCAGCATGCGCCACCGCTCCCGAATCCGCCGGACATAAGGCAGCGGCTTTTGTCGGCGCAGGAGGTCGTGCAGGATGTCGCCGACGGGGCGGAAGAGCTGAACGTGCTGATGCGTGTTCACTACGGTAGGAGGACTGCCGACCAGCTCCAGGAAGCGCCGGTACTGTGCCTCGAATTCGGCGGCGATGTGGCGTGCCCGCACCAGGCCCAGTGCCCAGCGCCGCAGGAATTGCCCCAGCGGTCGCAGGCGCCCGTCCCTGCCGACCAGGCTCGGAATTTCCCGCGCCGGCAGGATCGGCTCATCGAGTGTCAGGCATGGATGCCAGCCCAGTTCCAACGGCTTGCCGGCTTGCCGCCAGGCGGCCACGCTTTCTTCGGCGCAAGGAGAGTTTACCAGCAGCACCGCGCAGGTGACCCGTCCCTGGGCCGCCAGATCGAGGATCCCTTGCGATGTTGCCGGGCCAATACCAAAATCGTCGGCCGTAACTACCAGATAGCGCTTTGCCACCTGAGATTTTTCCTTCGGAATGGAAATCATCACGAAACGCCGGGCCGGCGTGGGGCTAGGCTTTAATCCATTCAAGAAGACTGGTCAAGGCGGGACAGAGGAGTAAGGCCCGTCTGGGCAAACTACACAAGGTTGCCGGGCATACCGAGCCCCGTTGAACGGGGCTCGGGAACGCTGGCATCGTTGTGTAGATACCAATGGCACAGGGCCGTGGCATCGAAATACCCTGCGCGGGAATGACGACAAGGCGCAACTTCAAAAA
>DASZFN010000523.1:0-10490 GCA_035939715.1 Gemmataceae bacterium
TTCGCCACCACGGTCGACGGCCAGGTGTACGCCCAGCCGCTTTACGTAGAGAACGTCCCCATCACGACCGGAGCGAGCCAGGGGACGCACAACGTCGTCTTTATCGCCACGGAGCACGATAGCCTCTACGCCATCGACGCCAACACCGGCACGATTCTCTGGCACGACGCCCTGCTGACTGCCGAGCATGCAGGCACGGTCACGTCGGTCCCCAGCAGCGCGGTCAACAGCAGCGATATCTCACCGGAGATCGGCATCACAGCCACGCCGGTCATCGACCCAATCTCCGGCACGATCTTCGTCGAGAACAAGACGCAGGAAGTGGCCGGCAACAGCACGCACTTCGAGCACCACCTCTACGCGATTAACATTGGCAGCGGCGCCATCAGCAAGCAAGTCCTGATCGCGGATTCGATTGGCGACACGGTCGTCAGCGGGCCGGCGGTAGCCGGCAACGGCGCGGGCAGCAGCGCGGGTGTGCTGAAGTTCGATGCGCTTCGCCAGATGGAGCGCCCCGGGCTGACGCTGCTCAACAGCAACATCTACCTGGCTTACGCTTCCCACGGCGATAACAGCCCCTATCACGGCTGGGTCCTGGGCTACTCGGCATCGACCCTGGCGGCGACGGCGGTCTTCAATGCCAATCCCAACGGCAGTGACGACGGCATCTGGCAGAGCGGCGGCAGCCTGGCTTACGAAACGGTCAACGGCAACACCTATCTCTATTTCGAGACGGGTAACGGCAGCTTCGACACCACCCTGACCACCTCGCCGTTCAACTCCAGCCTGATGATCCCCAACCATGGGGACTACGGCGATTCCTTCGTGAAGGTGGCAGTCGACGGCAGCACGGCGGCCGCAGGCAGCTTGAATGCCGCCAACAACAGCAACGGCTGGGGCATGCACGTGGCCGATTACTTCACGCCTCTGAACGAGGGCAACCTCAGCGGCGGCGACACCGATCTGGGTTCGGGCGCACCGCTGTTGCTGCCGGCCTCGGCCGGCAGTGCCGCCCATCCCAGTCTCATGGTGGGCGCAGGCAAGGAAGGGCGCATCTACCTCATCGACCGCACGAACATGGGCGCCTATCACGGCGATGCCGCCGGCGACGGCAAATCCGGCACCGATAATGTCGTGCAGGAAACCGCCCCCGGGGCCGTCAACGGTTCGCTGGATACCCCGACTTTCTTCAACGGCGTTCTCTACTACGTGGGCGGCTACGGCGACCAGGCGCGGACCTTCACGGTGGCCAACGGCGTCATGTCCAGCACCTCGGTCACGCAGTCCGCGGATAGTTACGGGTTCCCGGGCTCCACAGCCACCATCTCCACCGACCCCGGCGGCGGCAATGCGATTGTCTGGGACATCGCCGGGCCCGGCACCAATCAATTGCGCGCCTACAACGCCAGCAAGGGCTACAGTTCTGAGATTTACACCAGTGCCCAGGCGGCCAACAGCCGGGATGCCCTGGGCTCAGCCGTCAAGTTCACGGCGCCGACCGTTGCCGACGGCGAAGTCTTCGTCGGCACCAGCAATTCCGTGGTCGCCTACTATCTGATCCAGCAAGCGACGGCCCCGCCGGCGGCGCCGAGCAAGCTGTCCGCCAGCGCTTTTTCCGGCAGCGTCATCAATTTGACCTGGACCGACAACGACGCGCCACCGAACTCAGCGACGGGGTACAACATATTTCAATCACCGGATGGAAAAAACTTCACCCAGGTGGGGACGGCGGGCGCCGGCGCGACCTCGTTTGCCGTGGGCAGTCTCCAGGTCTCCACGACCTACTATTTCCAGATCGATGCCTTTAATGCCAAGGGCGCCTCGGCGTTCTCCAACGTGGCCAGCGCCACCACGACCAGCCAGCCCGGCGTCATCGATTTCTCGAGCGGCTTTGCCGGCTCCAACGGCGTGCTCACCTATAATGGCGCCGCCAAGATCAATGGCACCAGCGCCGAACTGACCGATGGCGGCGGCGGCGAAGCCGGCAGCGTCTTCTCCACCAACGCTGTCGATGTCACCCGCTTCTCCAACCAGTTCACCTTCCAGCTCACCAACGCCAACGCGGACGGTTTTACGTTTACCATTCAGGGGAACGGGCCCACCGCTCTGGGTGCCTCCGGGGGTGGACTCGGTTACGCCGGCATCGCCAAGAGCGTGGCCGTCAAGTTCGATCTGTACAACAACGCCGGCGAAGGCGCCGACTCCACGGGCGAGTACACCAACGGCGCCTCGCCCACGGTTCCGGCCATTGACCTGTCGGCTACCGGCATCAACTTGCACAGTGGCGACGTGTTCCAGGTCGTCATGGGCTACGACGGCACGACGCTCGACGTGACCATCACCGACACCAGCACGAAAGTCTCCGTCAGCCAGGCCTACACGGTGAACATCCCGCAGGTGATCGGCAGCGACACCGGCTATGTCGGGTTCACGGGCGGCACCGGTGGCGCGACGGCCGTGCAAAACATCCTCACCTGGGTGTACAGTCCGACCGCGACGACAGCGCCGGCCGCTCCCTCCAATCTGACTGGAACCGTTGTCTCGGGCAGCGAGATCGATATTAGCTGGACCAATAATGCGACCAACGCTACCGGCATCCTGATCGACCGTTCCAGCGACGGCGTCAACTTTACACAGATCGCCTCGGTCAGTGCCACAGTCAGCACGTACCACGACACCTCGCTCAGCCCCGGCAACACTTACTACTATGAAGTTCAAGCCACCAACGCGGCCGGCAACTCGCCGTTTTCCAACGTTTTTCAGGCCTCGACACTCACTCCCCCTTCGCCGCCGACGAATTTGATGGCCACCAACATCACCACCACGGAGGTGGATCTCTCCTGGACCAATGTCGCCACCAACGCGACCGGCATCAAGATCCTCAAGCAGCTGGGGAACAACAGTTCCCAGGTAGTCGCGACCGGCCTGCCGCCCACCACCACCAGCTACAACATTACCGGCCTGGTCCCGGGCTCACCCTATACCTTCGAGGTGGATGCCCTGAACTCGAACGGACCTTCCGGCGCGGCAACCATCGCCGCAGATACCCTGCCCGCTCAGGTCACCGGCGTGACCGCCAGCGGCGGCCCCAGCGAGATCACCATCAGCTGGGCTGCCGACCCGGGCGCCGTCACCTACAACGTGTATCGGGCCACCACCGCCGGTGGCGAGGGGACGACACCCACCTGGTCTGGCATCACCGGAACTTCGTATGTTGACGCGACGCCGACCCCCGGCACCACGTATTACTACGTCGTCTCCGCCGTCGATGCGAAGAGTGCTAGTCCAACAGACCCGGCTGGCGAAAGCGCCAGGTCCGCCGAGGCCTCGGCCCTGGCCAGCACCCTGATCCTGGACATCTCCGCTGGCGGCCCCGCGGCGGCTCCATTCGTGGCGGACACCGATTTCAGCGGCGGCGCAGTCTCAGGAGGCACCACGGCAACCATCAACACCAGCGGCCTGGCCAACCCGCCGCCCCAGAGCGTCCTGCAGCACGGCCGTACCGGCAACTTCACCTACACCATTCCCAACCTGCTGGCCGGTATCAGCTACACCGTGAGGCTGGACTTCGTCGAATACGTCTTCAACGCCGCCGGCGCGCGGGTCTTTAACGTGGCCATCAACGGCACCCAGGTGCTGAGCAATTTCGACATCTGGGCGGCGGCCGGGGGCCAGAACATTGCCCTGGCAAAATCGCTCACGGCCACGGCCTCCTCTGCGGGCGCCATCACTATCGGCTTCACTTCGGTGGTGAATAATTCCATAATCAGCGGCATCGAAATCTCCTATACCTCCACCGCGACTACGCTGCTCGTCGCTGCTTTTCCCTCGCCCGTGACGGCGGGCACGGCGGGGACCTTCACGGTTACGGCCAAGGATGCCTACGGCAACACCACCACTGCTTACACCGGTACGGTCCACTTCACGAGCAGCGACGGCCAGGCCGCCCTGCCTGCCGATTACACCTTCGTGACCGCCGATGCCGGCGTGCATACTTTCAGCGCCACGCTCAAGACCGCCGCCAACCAGTCGCTGACCGCCACCGACACCGTCACGGGCACGATCACGGGTGCGCAGACCGGCATCAGCGTCACCCCGGCGGCGGCCAGTAGCTTGACCGTCTCCGGCTTCCCGTCGCCCATCACGGCGGGGGTGAGCGGCACTTTCACGGTCACGGCCCACGATCCCTACGGCAACACGAGCAGCGGCTACACCGGCACGATCCACTTCATGAGCAGCGACAGCCAGCTTACTTCCGGCGACCTGCCCGCTGATTACACCTTCGCCGCCGCAGACCAGGGCGTCAAAGCGTTTACCGCGATCCTGAGGACGCCCGGCACGCAAAGCATCACGGCCGCAGACATAGGCGCCGCTTCCATTACGGGCACCCAGCTAGCAATTCTGGTTAATGCACCTCCGCTTCCCCAGATCATCGACAACGGGACCTCGGGATATTCGGAGACGGGAGCCTGGACCACAGAAACCGTGCCGTCCTATGGCGGCAACGAGCGTTATGCCACCAGCAGCGGCACCGGGCAGAACACGTCCACCTGGCAGGTAACTGGACTGCCGGCCGGCTTCTATCAGGCGCAGGTGAGCTGGCACACCTATCCCAATCAGGCGGCCAACGCTCCCTATGCGATTTACGACGGCAACACGCTGCTGCAAACGGTCACCGTCAATCAAACCATGACGGCCAGCGGCGCCATGTTCGGCGGCGTGCCCTTCCAAACCCTGGGGACGTTCAGAATCAGCAGCGGCACCCTCAAGGTGGTGCTCAGCAACACCGGCGGCGGCACCTACATCGTCGCCGATGCCCTGCGCGAAGCCTTTGTGCCGGTTTCCGGCACCGATCTGAACTGGTCGGCCACGGGCGACGGCATCACCGGCCCGGCCTCGGTGAACGTGCAGAGCAACTTCACCATTAACCGCACCTACACCGTCAGCGGAGCGGGGGCGCCGGGCAGCTTCACGATCAATTACTATGCCTCCACTTCGTCCGATCCGAAGCAGGACCTGAGCAAGGCCACTTTGCTGGGAACGGAGACGCTCACTGCTGCCGCCGACCTGGCGGCGGGTAATCACGGCGGCGCCAGTCCCGCATTCCAGCTTGCCTCGGGCGGATCCTATTATCTCCTCGCTACGCTCAGCAGCGGCAGCTTTGTGGAATCGGACGGGGCCAACGACACCAACGACCTGGCCGTCACCGCGCAGGCGGTGCAGGTGCTGGGGCCGATCATCGTGGATAATGGCACGGCCGGCTATTGCGAGACCGGCGCCTGGACCACGGAGGCGGTACTCTCGTACGGCGGCACCGAGCGCTATGCCACCAGCGGCGGCACCGGCCAGAACACCGCCACCTGGCAAGCGAGCGGACTGGCGATGGGGCTGTACCAGGTTCAGGCGACCTGGCACCCCTATAACAATGAAGCGACCAACGCTCCCTATGCCATCTACGACGGCAGCACGCTCTTGCAAACGGTGGCGGTGAATCAGACGCAAACGGCCAAGGGCAACAGTTTTGGCGGCGTGCCGTTCCAGACCGTGGCGACCGTAAACATCACCAGCGGAACGCTTAAGGTAGTCCTCAACAACACCGGGAATGGCACTTATGTGGTCGCCGACGCGGTACGCTTCGTGCCGATACCGGTATCCAACACCGACTTGAGCTGGTCGGCCGGCGGCGACGGCGTCAGCGGCCCGGCCAGCGTGAATCAGCAGACCGGCTTCACGATCAGCCGCACCTACACCGTCAGCGGCGCGGCGGCGCCCAGCAGCTTTACGATCGCCTACTATGCTTCCATGTCCTCGAACCCGAACCAAGATCTCAGCAAGGCCAACTTCCTGGGCAAGGAGACGATCAGCGCCGCGGCCGACCTGGCGGTGGGTAATCACACCGGCTCAAGCCCAACCTTCCAATTCCAGAACGGCGGCGGCTACTACCTGTTCGCTGTCTTGAACGCAGACAATAGTTTTACCGAGTCGGATTTTGCCAGTGAGAATAATGACCTGGCGGAATCGAGCCAGCAGACGGTTGTGTCGGGCCCGGTGATCGTGGACAATGGCGACCCCACCTACTCCGAGACGGGGACCTGGACGACCCAGGCCGATAAGGGCGCTTATGGGGGGAGCGACCGCTATGCGGCCGCCAGCGGGACCGGCTCGACGACGGCGACCTGGGTGATAACCGGCTTGGCCCCGGGCGCCCATGCCATCGAAGCATCCTGGGGGCCATATTACAACCAGTCGACCAACGCCCCCTACATGATTTACGACGGCTCGACGCTGGTGCAAGTCGTGACGGCCGATCAGACAAAGACGCCGAGCGGGGCCAGCGCCGGCGGGGTTCCCTTCCAGATACTGACTCATGTGACGCTCACGAGCGGCACGCTGAAGGTGGTGCTGAGCAACAGCGGCAACAATGTCTATGTCATCGCAGATGCGCTGCGCGTGGAATAGCCAAAACAGAATAAGAAAAGATGTGCCGATGGAACTCAAGGGGAGAGAAAAGGGAGAGAAAAGAGTGCCATGCTCAAAATGAGATGAACCGGAATGTACGGACGGTGTACGCTACCGTCCGCTAACGGCTTCATAAAGGAGTGCGGAGAGCGCCGCGCGTTGCTTCACGAGCTAAGGCCAAAAATTGAACAGGTCTTGTTCGATTCTGCGGCACGCTGTGGATCGCGTCGTTGGGCTTGAAGGCGAAGTCCCACGGGACGCCGAAGCAGTCGGTAATCCCGCGCGTGCGAGCCGTCGGAGGGCCCGCCTCGAAGCCATTGCCTGCAGTTTGCTGCTGAGAAAGGCCCCCCAAGAGGCAGGAACACAGAACGGCGAGGTGTCGCGGAACCGCCTGGGACAGGTTTCTAGCCAATCCGGATGGCATTCTTTCCACCCTTCCTCGGTTGCCGGTCACCCGAACAGTCGGTTTCCCACGCTTGCATTCGCCCGGGTTAGCCTGCCACGCACTGCCAATAGCTCGCAGGGCAGGGAGAGTGGATCTTGCCAGGCATCGCGAGGCACTTGAGCAGTTACAAACCTCGTGGCACGGCCCTTGCTTAGACCAGTTGCAGAGCGCCCGAAGCAAGGCCGCGAGAACAGCCCGAGCGCGGTCGGTTCTCACGGCCGGGTAACCCGCCACGCTTGGTAGTGTGACGGAGAGAAACTAGCGCGGAACAGTGGACGAAGGCCCCCCGCCATTACCAGCGGCTGCCCTTCGGAAGGTGAGCTAACAAACCGGAACACGAGTCTGCCATCCCCGGGCAGGCTCGAAGTGACCCAGCGGTACAACTCGGTCGCTTTTGCGGCAGACGGGAGCAACCCATGCGCTCTCCAAAGATTAGCGTGCGCTTTTCGCTGCTCGTCCCCCTTGTGTTGATTCTTCACCAGCGCGCGGTTGCGCGCTCGCGAAGCCAACGAATCTTATTAGCTGGTGAGGTCACGTTTGAGTCGAGTCCACCGAGGCAAACCGGAGCACTTCCATGAGTCACGTAACCGGGGGCAAAGCCGCGTGCGCTGGCATCGCCGCTGCCCTCCTCGTCCTGCCCCTCGTCGCCGGTCCCAGCCGCGCCGACACCAACAAGATCCCGGTGCTTCACATCGGCACGACGGAAGCCGTCGTCGAGGAGAATGTCCCGGAAGGCTCCGACGCCACGGCCGTGGAAGCGACCTACCGGCACTTCATCCGGGACGCGGCCGGCTTCGACAGCGACATCGTTGCCCTGGAGAACCATGAGGTTCTGGCCGAGCGCCTCGCCAGCGGCAAGTTACAGCTCGGCGTCTTCATGGGCTATGAATTTGCCTGGGCTCAGGCCCGGCAGCCGAAGCTCAAAGTTCTCGCGGTCAGTGTCAACCAGCAGTGCTACCGGTATCCCGCTTTGGTCGTGCACCGCGACAGCCCGGTCAGCGCTCTTGCCGACCTGAAAGGGAAGACCCTGGCTCTGCCGCGGAACGGACACAGCTACGGCCGGCTCTTCGTCGCGGCCCAGAGCCGCCGCGCCGGCCAGGATCCAGGCGCCTACCTCGGACACATCGACAGCTTCGAGGATGTCGAGACGCCTCTCGACGCGGTCGTCGACGAAGCACAGCAGGCAGCGGTGGTCGATCGCCTCGGCCTGGAAGCGTACCAGCGCCGCAAGCCCGGCCGCTTCGCCCGGCTCAAGAAGCTGTCCGAGTCCCCCCCCATGCCGCCGGCACTCCTCGCCTACTACGACGGTCATCTGGACCCCCAGACCGTGACACGTTTGCGCGACGATCTCACCAGGGCTCACGAGCAGACAAAAGGCGAACAGCTCCTGATGCTGTTCCGGCTAACGCGCTTCGCTCCACCGGCGCCTGATTTCGAGCGCGTGCTGGCCGACACGCGGAACACCCACCCTGCGCCGGCACTAAAAAGAAGGACCGCA
Organism: Gemmataceae bacterium; assembly: GCA_035939715.1. Lineage (GTDB taxonomy): Bacteria > Planctomycetota > Planctomycetia > Gemmatales > Gemmataceae > DASZFN01. Next base: position 8,403 of record DASZFN010000523.1, read on the forward strand.
GCGCATCCTGAGGCAGATTCGGAGAAGCCTCCGCATTTCCCGGCCGAGCCTCTCCGGTTCCCGGCGCTGAGCAGCCTGGACAGGGAGCCGCGGCAAGGCGAACCGGAGTACTACCTCTCTGTCTTTGCCTTCGATACGGTTCCTCGGCGTGCACAGGATTCGCATACGTTCGCGACGTTCATCAAATCGAGCAGAGGCTCGCTCGAAGCGCACACCATTAGCTGGTTTCCCAGGAGCAAGCACATCGAGGTCGCCCGCACCCAGAGCGAGCCCGGCATGAATTGCGACCTCGATCAGACACTCCGTTTTGCTCGAGGCCTCTCCGCCCGCGTTTACGAGTGGGGCCCTTACCGGATTCGCCCCGAGCTCTACGAACGCGGCCTGCAGCAAATCGAACGCTTGAACAGCGGCCGCATCCAGTACAAGGTCCTCGACGGCGCCTGGCGGCCGGACCTCGCGAGCAATTGCATCCATGCCGTTAGCGACATCGCCGCGGACGATGGCTATCTGACCGTGGATGGCGCCTTCGGTGTCGCCGCCAGCGCCCGCGTCGTGGAGCACTTGAGCCGTTGGCTGATCCAGCCGGGCCGAGAACATCCCTCGATCCATGAAAAGCTCTGGCTCTCCGGCCGGCCGATCATCCGTGTCGCGTACTGTCGATGAGGGCCGTCACTCGGCGGGCTGCTATCGTTGTAGCAGGCGGTCCGGTCGACCGCCGGTGCTTCGGCCTGCTGTCCCTTTGGGGCAGAGATGTGCGCCGACACATATAGAAGTCTGTCGCAGGCATCACGCGCACGGAAGCGTTGCCGTTAGTCACTGTCCCCTCGGTTTCCCTCCCTCGGTTTCTTATGCCGCCCGCGCTGGCCTGAATCCATTAAGGCTGCTCCGGATTGATGACCGTGAGGCCTTCGGCCTGGGCTGCCGCAAGGAGTCTGGCATCCGCGCAGACTAGCGTGTCGATAGTGCCTCGGTTCCGCAGGTCCAGAGCTACGGCGAGTTGGAGGCTGTCCAGAGCGCGCATTCCCTGCCCAGGCTGAGGCCCATAGACGCGCAAGAGCCTCTCCGCTTCTTTGTGATGGGCAACGAGCAGCCGCGCTACCGAGAACACCTTACGTCGCGTGTCGGCCAAAAAGCGACGACACAATTGATCGAACTCGGCCAGGGTGATGAGACCGGCCCGAGCCTTGCCTGCGAAAACCGAAAAGGTTTCCGTGACGCCCAAACGGGACATGACATGTTGAGAGCCCGCCGTCTGCAATAAACTGTCTACTCGGGGCGTGCCCAATTCGGGATGGTAGTGTTTGACCAGAGCGCTCGTGTCCCAGAAGAGCCCAGGCATCTAGCGTTCGTCCCGCTCGGCGCGAATATCGTCCACCAGCCGGCCCGGTATCTTGGCCATGGCCTTACGCACGGCGTCCAGACTCACGGAGTCGTCCGCTTCCTGGGCGTACGTCTTAAGAAAATCGCGATCAAGCCAATCGTCCGGGGACAGCGCACTGGCCCCGTTGGCGCTGCTGCTTGGGGGCAGCTGGCCGGCAATCCAGTCCGCTGCCGTCTTGCCGCTCGCGCGGGCAACCTCTTCTAACGCTGCATACACGGCATCGGGGAGCTTAACGGTTCGACTCATGGAGATCACCTTCACGATCGAGTATAGCAGTCAACAGGCGGCATTGTCCAGCATGGTATCGGCGTTCCGTCGGCGAACTCCATCGCTCTCGCGTTTCCCCGCGAAGACGATGGCCTCGGTCCACCGCGCCCATTGATTTTCCGGCAATGAGCCGGGGCGGGAGATCTAATTTCTTGGCGAATTCCGGTCAGCGCAGCCGCACAGCCGGACCGGAGGACCGATATCGAATAAGCCCCAGGTGGTCCAAGGGGACGGCTTGAAAGTGAGCCAGATGAACATCCTGGTCGTGACGGCGAAATTGGGGCTGGCCCGGCCTGCTGAAGTACCCCACGACCGGGCAGGAAGTGGACGAGGAGCGGATCATCAAGGCGTATCAGGAGATCGACGGCCAGAAAACGGCCAAGACTGTGCTGGTAAAGCACGACGGCAAGACCTTTCTGGAGGCGGAGGTCACCGCGGTC
>DASZFN010000524.1:0-9796 GCA_035939715.1 Gemmataceae bacterium
CTCAAGCCCGACCTGGTATTAATGGACCTGAGCATGCCGGAGATGAACGGCCTGGACGCCACCCGCGCAATCAAAGCACAGCCAATGGGCCGCGTGTCATCATCCTGACCCTGCACGATAACCCGGAGTACCGGGCCGCCGCGGCAGCGGTGCGTGCGGACGGATTTGTCACCAAGACCGAACTCTGCTTGCAGTTACTGCCGCTGATCCATCAATTATTCGCCTGATTGCAAGGGATGCCGCCCTTGAACGCGGTGGTGGCAGTGCCGACAGTCACGTCCGAATTCGTTTTTAACTGAAAAGCGAACTCGCCCGCGGTGTTATGCACCTCTGCGTTCGCTGCTTCTCTGAGAGAGACCGCCACCGAGAGACGGTGATCGTCAAGACCATGAGGCGGTCTCCCGGACGCCCGGTTGCAGCGCGGGAGAAGCAATCGTGACAATGCCAACGGTGACTGGCTCTAAACGGTGACTAGCTCTAGCTGGAAGCGATGACGCGCCTGCGAAAGAAAGGTGGTGAACGTGACGGCGACCGACCCACTCCGGGAAGTTGTCTGGCGTCCCTTACTTGCGATGGCGAATCTTGCTCCGCATCCTTCGTTTTTTGCGACCTACTTTGCGGCGGCCTTTGCCTCGGCGTCGCCCAGCCATGAGTCACCTCCATGAAAACCTCAACCGAGCAACCAACGGGCTAGGTTGAACTAAAGTAGAATGGTCAGAACGTCGGCACCGGCCAGGGCGACTGACTGGGCCCGCACGTCCAGCGGCCGGGTGATGAGCTTGGAGTTTGAAAGCTGTGCCGCCGGCCACATTGGCCGGGTTACGCATCGAGCTTGGCCCTCTGTTCTTCGAGAACCAGTTCAACGATACAGTCATCGTACTCGGCTCTGAAACTGTCGCCATGGGATTTCACGAACTCGGTACAAGCATTTTCGGCCTCCTTGCGTGTCAGGTAGAGTCCGACCACCTCTCTCCCGATTTTGGGCATGCCCAAGTCCAAATAACTTCGTCTGGCGACTGCGCGAAACTTGTCCGGCATAGAGCTGGTCCTCTCTAGAAACACCCCAGAGCACGAAGCCGATTTCCAGGTCAGCGGCAGGCCACGCCGCAAGGGATAGCTTAATAAAGCCCGGCCACAACTCCCCGCTCTGTCGCCCATCAGGAAAGCGGCGGCGTGACGGGGTAGATCAAGACTTCATCTCAGTCCAGCGCCATCTGCAGTGCGACTACGGCGAAATAAGAGAAGGCCCGTCAGAGGTCACAGGCTAATACAGTTTCGCGATCGCCGGCGTGGAGGCGATGATGTTTCCCTCGCTGCCAACCACCAGAAAGTAGCTGTGGGCCACCTTGGTAGAAGCAGCATCGACGCCCACGAGGACGTTTACCCGATAGCGATCCTCCCAAAGCCGTCGGACTTGCAGCTTGAGCAGGTCGGCGGGCTGGCCCAGGGCGTGTAGGACGTTTTTGCCGATCAGGGCGTTCCGCTGCTGACCCTCTTGTTTCTCTTGATCTCTGTCCTGCTTTTCTTGTTGTTGCGTTGCCATCGTTTTTTCCAGATCGTTAGTTGGGGACGGATCATTTGGTTATGTGCGAATCAGTTCCCGTTCGTGGACCAGAATGTAGGTGATGATGGACGTGCCTGCCGGTCTCACCTTGCCACTCGCTGCGGAATACCGGCTCGCCAGTTCCTGGAGTTCCTCCTGGCCCTCCGGGGTGCCGAGCAGGGATTGCAACTGCCTCTCCCTCTGCTGGAGCGTTTTCGCCGGAGTCATACGTCCTCCTTGCCGAAATGGGGTCGGCGCAATGCCGTTAATCGTCGCCGCCCCCAAAGTCGGAGACGTCGCTGAGCATGGCCCGCCGGGTCAAATCGCCCGCGCTAGCTCCGTGCGTCTGGAGCTGGCCGGACATGTCCAGGTAGATCTTGTCTTGCAGGATCTCCTGGACCGCGATGGTCATGTGGTCCCCACCGCGTACGTCCACAAGCGGCCGGGCCCCCCTATTCAGGGCGACCATCCGCTTCTGAATCAGGGTGGAGAGCTTGAAACGCCCGCCCACCTTGTTGACGATTGCTTCTTCCTTCAGATCATCGAGCATCTTAACTTCTTTCGCGAACTGACCAGTACCAAAAGACTGGTTACTGGCCGCAATAGGGTGTTAATCGAACATTAAACTGTGGAGCGCTTTTGCTTTCGCTCCGAGTGCATTGAGCACCAACACCAAATGCTGCCGGTCACCGCGCCAACGATGACCCCAAGGATTAACCCAGACACCAACCCAAGGATGATTACAAGACCGGCGCCGTCATCTGGATGGGAGGAAGGTCGCACTCCTAGCTTGTCGCAATTCGGGCCACGGCCACCAAGATCAAACGGCGCCCAGCAGCTTACGCCGTGTCTAATAGCGGCGGCCACCACTACCGCCACCTCCGCCGGAACCGCCCCGGCCGCCACCGTAGCCGCCGCGACCGCCGCCGTGCTCTTCCCGCGGCTTAGCCTCATTGACCGTCAGAGTCCGGCCTTCGACCTCTTTGCCGTTAAGGGCTTGGATGGCCGCTTGGGCTTCCGCGTCGCTGCCCATTTCGACAAAGCCAAAACCTTTGGACCGGCCGGTGTCACGGTCCATGATCACCTGCGCCGACTGCACGGTGCCGTGCGCCTCAAATAGCTGTGACAAGGTGCTGTCGGTCACACCGTAGGTCAAGTTGCCTACGTACAACTTCTTGCCCATGTTGGGCCTCCCTAGAAAGAAGAACTGGTTCGCGGTTGCCCCGCCTCGGAGCGCCGCGTACCCGGAAATACGCAATTTGCTTGGGACTGGAGAAGGGTAGAGTGGAAGGTGAAGACGACCGCTGCACCGTTCGCGAGGCCCGTACAATGCATTCTAACGTTTACCAGGCACGGAAAATAGTTCGATTCGCCGGGAATCGCAAGAGGGAGAACTTGCGATCGTTCCTCCTCCAAAGATTTGCAGGTCCCTGGTCAGCCAGAGGTAGGGGCAAAACCGCCCAAGTTAAGCTGTCTTATTCCGTCTTGCCCAGGTGGAGCCCTGGTTGGGAATCAGACAACGTTTCGGATCGGCGACCAGGTTCGCTACGGAGATCACTACCTGCACGATACGCTGGGTTTCCTTCGACTGCGCCGGCTTGATGCGTCACTTACTTCCAGGACATAGACCGAAGAGTGGAGAATTACCCGACAGCGCGGAAAGCGAAACACGGGTCAATTCCGTGGCAATGACATCATGAAGGCATGGCCGAAGATGAGGCCGCCTTACCTGTCCTCAAAAACCGCGCCGGCTCGAACGCAGTTGCGTCGAGGAGGGGCTGAAGACGCAGGAGAAGAAGATCGCTGTACCCGAAGAAGTATGAATCGATTAAGCACGCACGAGACCTGGGACGCCGGCGCGTGGCTTGTCGGGCGAAGGGCTCGACGTGGCCGCGACAGGGCGCAAACGTGGCGAAGCGCCCGGTCTTGGGGCAAGATGAGAGCAAACGGGTAACGCCATGCAGCGGCCCACTCCCCTGCGCGGGCGAGTTCCGCCACGCGGCCAGCTGTGGCGTCGCCATCCAGCACACCACGGCGGCGATGGCGCCGCCTACCAAAAGGGGCGCAGGGCTAGCCCGGCCGTGCGCGATCGCGCGTCCTTCGCCACGGAGACCAGGAAGGATTCCTTGACCTTCTCCATGCTGCGAAACTTGGCCCGCCAACGCTGCCTCAGCCTATCGACGGGATGCATGCCGCCCATCTCGCCCGAAATGGATATGCACTCATCAAGCAGGCCGGGCAAGGACAAGAGCGGGCAAAAGATCAGAACCCGCGCGGGCCTGGCCGTCCTTCGTGGACCTGGCGGCTTCCTGCTGGCGCAAAATCTCGCGGGCGGCCAGGAAGCGCGCGGCCCGGCTCGGCCGCGTAGAATATCAGGAGCGGTCACGCATTGTTGGCGAGTGCGTGCGCCAGGAGACCGAACACATGCGACCCACAACCCGAAGTTGTGCCACGATCTTTATATTGGGCGGATTGATTCTGGCTGCAATCGTACGCGTACTTATCTATATCCTCTTGTTTGGGAACAATGCCTAGATCAACACACAGTTAGCCCACTACCTTTTCTCCACTGGCGACCGTTCTCATCATGAAACGTGAGGAGTTCAACATGGTGTTCAGCTGGTGGCGCAAGCTGGTCAAGGATATGTCGAACGCTTCCCCCTCCCGTCGTCGCCCTGCCAGGGCGCCACGCACCTATCGCCTTCGGCTCGAAGCCCTTGAAGACCGTCTGGCCCCCGCGACCAGCATCACCGTCATCCCGGGCGCCTCTGGGAGTGGCTCCCAGGACTCCGCCTTCCTAGCCAGCAGTGGTCAACTGCTCTTTGCTGCCCCGGATGCCGGTCCCAATACCCTCAGCACCGGCGCCATGGCGTCGATCGGCGCCAACAACAATATCGTCGTCGATGCGAATCAGACGATTGCCTTCAACGACGTCGGTGGCGCCTTGGCCCTGCAAACCGGTCCTGGTCATAGCACAAGCTTCAGCACCAGCATCGCGGGCGGCGGCGCCATCAGTTTCACCAACACCGCCAACACGGTGAGCACGGCAGGTGGCTCGCTCACGTTCGCCGCCGGCACGAACTTGACCGTTGCCAACCTGAACAGCGGCGGCGGCGCGATTGCACTGACCGGCAGCACGTCGCTGACCAGCGCGGTCAACATCAACGCAGGCGCCGGCACTCTGTCGATTACGGCCCCGACCGTGACCATCACCGCCATGGCCACGCTGACGGCGGCGGGAACCACGTTCACCATCAACACCGGAGGCAGCGGCGGGACGGTTGCGGGCGTGATTGCCGGCGCCGGCAATAGTCTCACCAAAAACGGCACAGGCAGCCTCACTCTCAGCAGCACCAATACCTACGGCGGCACGACGACCGTGATCGGCGGCACGCTCAGTATCAGCGCCGACGCCAACCTGGGGACAGCGCCGGCCGCTGCGACGCCCGGTTCTTTAACCTTGAACGGAGGGACCTTAACGGCGACGGCTTCGTTCACGCTCAATGCGAATCGGGGACTTGGTCTCGGTGCCGGCGGCGGCACGGTCGACGTCTCCGGCGGGACCACGCTGACGGTCGCAGGGATCGCGGCCGGGACCGGGTCTTTGACCAAGACCGATTCCGGCACGCTCGTCTTGAGCAACGCCTCCAACAGCTACAGCGGCGGCACGGTGATCAACGCCGGCACGCTCAGCGTGGCGGCGGACGGCGACCTGGGCGTTGCCACCGGCAGTGTGACGATCAACGACGGCGCCACGCTGTTTGCGACCGCTACGTGCACGCTCGGTGCGAGCCGAACCGTGATTCTGGGCGGCGGCAGCGACATGATCGAGGTTGCCGGTGGGGGATTCCCAAGCCTGACGGTGGCCGGCCAGATCATCGGCACGGGCACCCTGACCACGGGCATCCCGGCCCCGAGCGGAGGCATGGGCGGTGTTGGTGAACTCGTGCTGGCCAACGCAACCAACAGCTACAGCGGCGGCACGACGATCGGCGACGGAGGCTTCTTGGTGGTCGGAGCAGATGGCGAGTTAGGCGCTGCGGCTGGGGCCTTGACCTTTGACCTCGACCTGAGCGCTACGGTCCCCGGTGAGGGATTTCTGGAGACGACCGCTAGCTTCACTACGAGCCGAGCGGTGACACTTAGCGACGGCATAGGCTATTTCGACGTAGCCACAGGCACGCTTACTGTCGGCGGCCAAATCAGCGGCAACGGCGAGCTCGGCGTCGACGGCACGCTCAAGCTCACCGGCAACAATACCTACACCGGCAGCACGAATGTCTTTGGCACCCTCCTGGTCAACGGGTCACAGCCCGGCAGCGACGTACTAGACGGGAACCTGGGAGGGATCGGCAGGGTCGGGGACGTGGTGCTGCTCTCTGGGAAGCCCCACCTGGCCCCGGGCAGCCCGCCCCCGGGAATCTTGACCACCGGCAACCTCGCGCTTAGCGAGAATGCGAGCTTCGACGTAAGCATCCAGGGCACGACCGCCGGGTCCGGGTACAGCCAGCTCAATGTCCAGGGCACGGTGGGCCTGGACGGCCAACTATCCGTCTCCACCAGCGTCGTGCCGCCCGCCGGCTCGAGCTTCACGATCATCAAGAATAACGGCGCTAGTCCGGTCTTCGGCACGTTCACCGGGCTGCTGGAGGGGGCGGTCTTCTCCGTGAGCGGTCCCGCCGGCCCGGTCAGCTTTCAGATCACGTACCACGGCGGCTCGGGACGCGACGTGGTCCTGCTGACGCCTTCGAGCTCCACCACCACGGGCACCGCCTCGTACGTAGTCGCGCTGTACCGGGATCTGCTGCAGCGCCAGCCCGACGGCGGGGGCCTGACTTTCTTTACGGATCTCTTGAATGCCGGCACGCCGCGCACCACCGTGCTGCTCGGCATAGAGACCAGCGTCGAATACCGGACGCTGGTCATCCAGAACCTGTACCAGACGCTACTTCACCGGGCGCCTGATCCGGTGGGGTTCAACATCTTCCTGCAGTTCTTTGCCTCGGGCGGCACGCTGGTGCAAGCGCAAGCCTTCGTTTTCGGCTCGCCGGAGTACTTCACCCTGGCGGGGAGCACGAGCTCCGGCTTCATCACCGCCCTCTACCGGGACGTTTTGAGCCGGCACCCCGACCCGTCCGGCATGGCCACCTTCAGCCAGTTCCTGGCGTCCGGCGGAACGCGCCTGCTGGCGGCCCAGATCATGTTGAATAGCCTTGAAGCCGACCAAGACGTCGTGCAGGGTATTTACCTGCATTTCCTGCGGCGGGCGGCCGATCCGGCAGGCCTAACCACCTGGACGAATTTCCTGCAACAGGGCGCGACCGACGAGCAAGTCCTGGTCGATATCCTGGCCTCCGACGAGTACTTCGGGCGGTAGGAGGCGAGCGGGGCACAAGGACCTTTCAATTCGTGTTCGCGCACCGGCAGGGCTACGTCTCCGCGATTACGCCGCGTTCCGCAAATTGCAGAATGTCAAGGGGCGGGTGATAAGGCTTCCAAAGTTGGCGACACCAGGGCCAACGGTCCCAAGGATTCCTGCCGGAAGAACGGCCAGCAAGATTCCCAAGGGCCAACCTCCAGAGACGCTCATCGACCAGATGCGGTCGCTCGACAGGAAGGTCAGGGACAAGGCGGTTCGTACATTCTGTGGAAAGTTACGAGGGCGACTCCGAGCCGAGCGTCTGGCTTGCCACAGCAGGCCGCGCGCTGGCTGACTGGGAATATTTGGGGCCGGCAAATCGGTGAGCGGCTGCTGTCCTGGTAGCACTGCTGCAACCACTGCGGCGCCATGCGCTTATTGAGGGTGCGCGGCAACAGGGCCTCGGCTTCGGAGGCAGGATACTGCTCGTACAAGTGGAGTGTGCGAAAAGTTACTCCGCAAAACATGTCGCACCTGACCGAAAAGCCGGTCGAACTGGCCGTGCGCGATGGAACACTCGTCCCGGCACCTCCGTGAGTTTACTGGAATCGACAGATTTCGCTGCAAGACAACTACCTCCCCGAACAGGACGCTAAATCGCAACACACCTGTCAATTGGCCGTGCGCCGGAGCCCGGTTTTTCCTGGGTTTTTTGCCAGGTAACTGCTGTGTTGGAGGTTTTAGCGTCCGCCTCGCACCCCGAGAATTTGATACGAACTGCGTGCCTAAGCAGGCTGTGACGTCCGGCAGACACGGTCGGTTGCAGAACCGCCGAAACGGCTGGAGGCGCTGCGCTGCTGATCTTTCCCGCGCACGGCGGAAACTGGCACGCCCTCTTGCATGCCTTGAAAGACCGGATGCCTCACGTGGCCGTCGCTGGTCCAGCACAAGAACGAGATCTCACAGACCAGCTCCGGCCTGACCCAGCGCACGATCTTGTTCGGTTTCGGGTTTCGCTTGAACGGGCAGGCTTCTGAGATCAACGGTTTCAATTGCTCATGCACTTCCGCGAGCGTCCACCGATTGAAGCCCGTCCCAGCGCTCCCGATGTACACCAACTCTTTGCCGCGGTACACGCCCAGGAGCAGGGCGCCGAGCCGGCTCCGGCTGCCGCGCTCCAGGGCGAAGCCGCCGATGACGACCTGCTGCCGCAGCTGCGTCTTGAAAGTAGCGTCCCTTGCCTGCCACGAACGCGATAAGCGTCTGACGCGAACGTGGGCGACTGTGCGGGGCAACCAGCCGGACTAGAACTTGCCGACGCCGGCGGACGCGGATAGAGAAGGCTCGCGCTCATTCGGGATGCTCTGCCAAAGCATGCCTTGTCCAGCACACCTTGCAGCAAAAAGCCATGCTGCACTGGCTACATCTCACCAGGATGTGAATCCGCTGGCTGCATTCCTGGCAACGCGTGGGCTGCCGCTGGTGCTCCAAGAGCCGCTTGAATGCCAGCGCCAGCAGCGAGACAGGCAGCGCGAGGAGCGAAATGATCAGGGTGAAAATTCCGGCGACACAGCCTGGAAACTGCTTATTGTGGACGTGGTCCCGCATCTGCTCACCGTGGCCATTAGCCTCAGTCCTGGGAGTTGCGGAAGTAATTGTCAGCCTAGGAAGATCGCGAATCAAGGTGAATCGCGCCGCCTGGTGTTACGGCGGGCCGACGTTGCCGTTTCGGGGCGACGACTATAGTGAAGCAATGGCGTGCAGCAAATTCCTTTGCCGCTTCCGGCGACCGGACTACTAACCGGCGCCCCTGGGGGCGGCGCTTTAGCAGGAAGCAAACAAGATGAAGCAGCCGTCAATCTCACCATCGGACCTGAAAAAGCTAGCAGATCCTGCGTTCCTGGAGCATCTTGAAACGCGGACGGGCGGAAGGAAGCCCATTACGCCTGACGCAGAGGATCTTGATGAGGCGGCTAGGGCGGACACGATTGAGGAGCAAGCCAACCAGTACAGACTCGCACAAGCCAGAAAAATGCTGCGCATGTATAGCGAGTGGAAAGCGGCTCAGAACTAACCCTTGCTGCGGTGAGCGCTGGCCGTCCTGGAAGCCGGCTGGCGTGCCCGTGGCAGTTTCCAGAAAGGACGCAAGCAATGCTAATTCGAGTTGGGGATACGATCATCAACCTGGACAACGTCATGTTGGTTCATCTGAACGAGGAGCATGAAGAGGATGAAGAGGACGAGGGGCCGGAGGTTGTTTTTGAGTTCGCCATGCGCGGGTGGGACGAACTGGACGAAGGAGCGAATATCGCTCAGCCCTACCTGGAAGTCTTCAAGGGGGAGGAGGCCGAGGCAATGCGCCGGTATCTGAAAGAGAAGTGCCCTGACTTGCTGGAAGCGAAGTGATTCATCCTTTTGGCCACCTTAGAGCCCTGGAGCTACATGCGTGCCCTGCGTCTACCCAACGGCAACCAGCTGATCCCCGTCGAGCCCGACGAATCCGACGCCAACGATTGCATGGCCGAGATCACAGCGGACGATCCGGAGTATGGCCGCTGGTGGGTGGCCGCTTACTCCCCAGCATGAGCGGCCTGGCTCGCCGCAGTCGATTTCCGGAGGCGAATTAATAATGGAACACTTCCACGGCAAGATCATGCATAATGGGCAAGTGGTAGTGAGCGACGTTTCCGGCACAATCATTCGCGATGACCCCGCTATCGGGCTGGGCGCATGGGCAGGCAGCTTTTCTCTTCCATCGGGCACTCACCTTGATCTGCGAACTATGTATCAGCTCGTGTTGGACGATGGCGGGCAAGGCGAATTCATGATCAAAAATGTTCAGGTGACCAGTAGCGGCGCCGATGTTCGCTTCAGGGGCTCAGGGGCGCCGCCCT
>DASZFN010000525.1:0-3866 GCA_035939715.1 Gemmataceae bacterium
GCAGCGTCGCCTCCTTGATCTCCTGGAGCCGCGTGCGCATGGTCCGAAGGACATCCTCCCGACTGGACTTTCTTTCCTCTGAGGGAGCCAGGCGGACCAGGATGCACGGGCCGCGACCGAAAAGATCGAAGGGATTATCAGGCAGCGTCAGGGTGTGCGCGACTGCCGGTAGCTGTTGTAGGAGCGTTTGGCAACGCTGCAAAAGCTGCTCCGTGCGCTCCAGGGAAGTGGAAGCCGGCACATCAACGTCGAATAGCAAGTAGTCGGGGGTCGTCGGCCGCTTCGGCGCGCTCCAGTTCGCGGTGAAGTCAAAAGTCTCGTCCAGCTCGAGGCCCTCAGGGAAGCGTGCGCGGATTTCCGCCAGCCGTTCGGCCAGTGCGGTGCGCACGCGCTGCGGACGAGCTTCACCGGTCGCATGGACAACCACGGTGGCGACCGGCTTGCCGTCAAGAAACGCCTGGCTTTGTCCCTGACTCACCCCGAGCTCGACCCGAGCAACGTCCCTCACACGGACAATGCGGCCGGCGTCGTCGGCTTTGACAATGAGCTCCTCGAACTTGTCGGGATCGAATTCTCGATGCTCTTGCTGCTCGTTGAGCGCTCGCACCACTTCCCCCGCGTTCAGATTGCGGGCGGTCAACTTATCGGGATCGAGCCAGACGCGCAAGGCGTAATCGCTGTGCCCCAATACCTCCACGGCGCCGACGCCCGCCAGGCGGGCGAGTGCGTCTTTGATGTGAATGTTGGCGTAATTGCCCAGGTAAAGGCTGTCGTACTGACCATTGCGGGAGAACAGGTTCACCATCAGCAGCACGCCGGCCGTTCCCTGTTTGACATGCACACCGGCGGATTGCACCTCAGCAGGAAGCATCGGTGTTGCCAAGGCCGCGCGGTTCTGCACCCGCACCTGCTCCATCTTCACATCCACGCCACGCGCAAAAGTGACAGAAAGCTTGTAGCTGCCGTCGTTGGTACAGCGCGAGCGCATCGTCCTTATGTTTTCGAGGCCCGAAATCTGTTGTTCGATGTGCCAGCGAACAGTATCCGAGACGACCTGGGCGTTCGCGCCCGGATACACCGCTTCCACAAGGATCCCAGGTCCGGTCGCTCGGCGCCCGGTCGAAGCGGCAGGGGGCTCGGGGTTATCCGCTGACGGCGCGGGCTTCGGAGCCGGGGTGTTGGGCTGTCGAGGACGAACCATCATGCCGGGCTGCAGCTCGTTCTGCCGGCCGATGACGACCTGGTCCTCCGCCGTCAGACCCTGCTTTATCTCTCGCCAATCATCGAGCTTCGTCCCGACGACTACCGGCCGTTTGGCAATCTTGTTGTGATCCTCGACCACAAAAACGAACTTTGCGCCCTGGTCACTCAGGATGGCCTGCTCCGGGACAAGCACGGCCTTGTGCGGCGCACCGATGGGCAGCCGAACGCGGGCAAACATGCCGGGCGCGATGAGCCGTTGCTTGTTGGGCAAGACCGCCCGCAGGGGCAAAGTGCCCGTGTTCGCATCGACGCGGTTATCGGCAAAATCAATTACGCCGCGATGGGGAAAGCCTTCCTCCGCCACCAGGCCAACGTCGACCGGCAACTTTTGACCGCTGAGTTTGCCCGCCGTCCCGCCGCCAGCGGATCTCCACAGGCTGAGCAATGTCCGTTCGTCGATGTCAAAGTAAACGTAAACCGGATCCCGGCTCACGATCACCGCCAGCTTGGTCTCATCTGCCTTGACGAGGTTGCCTGGATCGACCAGCCGCCGGCCGATCTGGCCGCCGATGGGAGCGTGGACGCGCGTGAAGTCGAGGTTAAGTCTGGCAATCTCGAGCCCGGCCTTCGCCAGGCGAACGGCCGCCTCGGCCTCGGCCACCTCGGCGACCGCCTTGTCGAGCTCTTCTTGACTGACCATATTGCGGGCATGGCCTGCCGCTGCCCGTTTATGCGTTGCCGCTGTGAGCTTGAGCCGCGTCTCGGCGACCGCCACGGCGGCCGACGCCTTGTCCAGCTCGGCGCGGTACGGCCGTTCGTCGATCTCGAAGAGGACATCGCCCTCTTTGACCTGCGCTCCCTCCTGGAACGGCGTTCTGAGAAGATAGCCGCTGACCCGGGCCCGCAACTGGACCGTAGCGACCGCCTCCGTGCGGCCGGTAAAGTCCTCGAAGTCGTTGATCTCGCGCAACACCGGCCGGACCACCGGAACCTCAGGAAGCTTCGCACGCTCCTGGCCGAGCGAGGTAGTGCTAGCGGCCAGCATCAGGAAGAAACACGACAGCCCTGTGCAGAAAGTTCGAGCGTTCATAGCTGCTCCCCCGTAGCCGTCGGATCTTTGCATGTCCGGTAGAACGGAATTCATTCCGTTCAGCACCGGAGCTGAACGGAATAAATTCCGTTCTACGAGAACGCGCTACTTTGAGATCATAAGCCTGCTTGGAGTCGTATAGCAAGCATTTATGAGCACCGGCAAACGGTTGGCGGGCGTCGAAAAAAAAGCCCCGCTTTTGCAAGCGGGGCTGGGCAGGTGCGGCTTTGTTCGAGGAAGCCCGGTTTCATTAGGAAGCCTGGCTTCCGATTATCACGGCATGTCGATCTTCTGCTCCTTGGCGATCGTGCGCAGCTTGTTCATGATCCGGACATTGAGCTGGCGGACGCGCTCCTTGGTAATGCCCAGCTGCTGGCCGATTTCCTCGAGGGTCATGCCTTCGGAATAGTTGTCGAGGCCGGCACGCATCTGGATGATTTGCCGTTCGCGCGGGTCAAGATACTGCAGCAGACGGTTGACGCGGTTCTTGGACTGCTCGACCGAGGCCACCAACTCCTGTTCATCGCTGCGGGTGTCCGGAGCGATCTCGAACATTTCCTCGTGGCCGGTGACATAGCGTTCGCGACGGCGTTTCTCTTCCGGGATGCTACGGGCGAAGTTCTTCATGATCGCCCAGCTGGCGTAGGTGCTGAACTTGTTGCCGCGGCTGTAGTCGAATTTCTCGACTGCCCGGATCAAGGACATGTTGCCGTCGGACAGCAACTCGAAGAAGTTGTCGGTCTGGGCGGCGTGCCGTTTGGCGATGGCCACCACCAGGCGCATGTTGCTGCTGATGAGCTGGTCCTTGATGGCGGTGGCTTCCATCTGCAGATCCTCGATCTGCTTGATGTCCTGGATGCGGGCATGGGCCGGATCCAGCTTGCCGCGCAACTGGTTCGCCTTGTGCTTCAGGTAGTTCATCTTGCGGAACAGATGCTGCTCCTGCTCCTTGTTGAGGAGCGGCATCTCGTACAGGGACGCCAGCTCCGGCGGCGCGTCCTTGGGGATGCGCATTTGCCGCCGCTGGGTTTCATACTCGTCCAGGTTCGGCATCCGCCCCATGATCTGCATCTCGGCAGCCGGATCGTCGAAGGCGGGGCTGGGAATGTATTCCAAAGGTTGCGCGAGCAGACGCTGGGCGCGAACCTCGTTGAGAATGCGATACACAGAAGTGCGCGTCCGCTGAAAGCGCTTGGCTAGTGTCTCCACGGGAATTCCTCGCCGATAAAGGCTGAAGAGGGTTTGTTTAGTCTGTGCATCCAGGACGCCGGTCACTGCGGGAAACAGTGCCTGCTCCGGATGGGCGCGGTCATGATTCTTGATGGTGTAACGCACGGTCTCCGGCGACCGGCCCAGACGGCGGGCGATGCGCCGGCTGATTTCGGTAAGCGTGCTGCTGCTCACGCGCGCCAGGCGTTTGGCCCGGCGCAGAATGTCCTCTTTTTCGTCGTCCGAAAGCTGCGAGAACCGGGCGCTGCGCTCCACGCGATCTTTGTTGGCCGTGAGGAAGCGATCGACCATCGATTTCAAATAGCCCACTTGCCGCCGGCCGTTGCGCAAAATGCGCCGCCCC
>DASZFN010000526.1:0-6336 GCA_035939715.1 Gemmataceae bacterium
GCCAAGAAGGTCGCCACGGCCGACGAGATCAAGGCGGTGGTCGCCGCCATTGATCGCGAGGATGGCGTCGCGGACAACAGGTTCACAGGCCGAATGCTGCCTGAAGCCTGAGTCGGTCAGGGCTCTCCCATTCCTGACGCAGCGTCACTTGCCTAGCGCAAGCTTGAAACGACAACGAGCGCCTCTTTAACTTCGACTATAACCCTGACAAAAAGAGAAGCGCCAGCGAGTCCTCGCTGGCGCTTAGGACTTGTCCTGAAGTCCATTCGGGCGCGCTCCAGCATGGTCTGTCGCTTGCGGCTTAGGGGTAGTAATACGTGCTGCTGATGCGGGGGCGTCCGAGCAGGCCGTAGCGCGTCGTCGTGACGGCGGCTGGGGCGGCATAGTAGGAAACGGCGGGAGCTGCGTAAGCGGGGGCCGCGTAATAGGAGACCGATGGCGCGTAGTAAGCCACGGACGTGGGATAGTAAGACACCGCCGGCGTGTAGTAGGACACTGCAGGAGCGTAATAGTACGACACCTGAGGTGCGCTGTAGACCAGCGGCGGACTGTAGCAGGCGACGGCGGGCGGAGGAGCGTACACGCCGACCGCGAACTGCTGTGCGGTCGCCCGGCCGGGGGCGAGCCAAGCCAGGGACAATGCGGCCAGGGCCAGCGTCAACTTCCCAGAAATCGATCCCATTGGTGAACCTCCTGTTGCTTGAGCCAGGAAAACCCTTTGGCTTTCTATGCCGACAGGATGCTCCGTCAACAACGGCGGCCCAAATTGCTCCACGTGAACCGTTGTCGCAGCCGCGACTTTGCCGCAGAGGCAGGACAGAGGAGATGGGCACACGGGGCGGAGGTCACACTGCTACGGAGTCCAGTAGCATGGCGATTACCTCCCGGAGATTCTCCTGGAGTTCATCCAGCGTCTGCCCCTGGGAATGGGCCCCTGGGAAACCGGGCACATACCCGACATACAGCCCCGTGTCGGTGCAGCGCTCAACGATAGCAGTGAATATCCGCATAAGTTGAATAACCTCCGCGATACGGATCAGGCAATTCCAGGTTACCAGAAAATCGAGTTTATGAAAGGATGTGGCAATACAATGCATGATGCGGCTCAAGAAGAAGAGACTAAGCCCGCCCTGCTGCACAGAACGGTGACCCGGTCCACTTGTGAACAGCAAATGACACGTCAAGGCATCCTCGGAACGCTCACCGTTCTTCTCGTCCTAGCCGGACCAACTTGCTCCGGCCGGGGGGAAAACTGGCCGGGATTTCGCGGGCCATCAGGGCTGGGCTACAGCAAAGACGGCGATCTCCCGCTTAGCTGGGGTGGGACGGAGAACAAGAACGTCATCTGGAAGTCCCCGCTGAATGGCCAGGGCCATGCCAGCCCGATTGTCTGGGAAGATAGGGTGTTCGTGTGCACGGCCTTGTGGCCGGCGACGGTCCGGGAGCGCGAGAAGGTGATTCCGGAACAGCATGTCTGTTGCTACCGGGTCGCGGATGGCAAGTTGCTCTGGGATACGCTGGTGCCGGCCGGGCCGTGGTTGCGGACCGATTTTCGCAGCGGGCCGGGGGGCGGCTATGCCGCGGCCACGCCGGCCACGGACGGCAAGCTGGTCTACTGCGCCTTCGGCTCGGCGGTCCTGGCGGCGCTGGATTTTCAGGGCGCGCTCATCTGGCACAAGGCGATCGTGCCTTACAGCTTTGACGTGACGCTGGGCAGCAGCCCGGTCCTCTATCAAGACACGGTCATCCTGTTTTGCGCGATGGCGAAACCGCGCGATTCGCGGGTGATCGCCTTTGACAGGACCAGCGGCAACGTGAAATGGGAGCACAAGCTGCCCGATACCGGCTTCGGGCACAGCACGCCGGTGATCATTCAGGTCAACGGCAAGCCGCAGATGCTCGTGCTGGCTTCGGGCATGAGCGTGACGGGCAATGCCCTGCAGAGCCTTGACCCAGCCAATGGCGAGCGTCTGTGGTGGTGCCTGGGTGCGGGGGATGCGGCTTCACCGGGCTATGGAGCCGGACTGGTTTACTTTGACAGCGGCCGCGGCAGCGCGGGGGTCGCTGTGGCGCCGACCGGCTCGGGAGACGTTTCCAGGAGCCATGTCAAATGGACCGTCGCCCCGATGCCAGAAGGGCTGAGCTCGCCCATCATAGTTGACAACTACGTGTACCGGCTGCACAGTCCCGGCATTCTCAAGTGCTGGGACGCGGCGACCGGCAGGCAGATATACTCGGAACGGCTGCCGGGGATTTCCAGCACCTGGGCCAGCCCGATCGCGGACCCGCATGGCCGCCTGTATTTTGTCACCGCAGGCAAGAGTTACGTCATGCAGTCGGGGCCCAGGTTTCGCGTGCTGGCCGTGAACGATCTCGGCGACGGCAACCATGCCTCGCCGGCCGCTGCCGGGGGGAAACTCTTTGTTGCCGGCATGAGAAATCTATATTGCCTTGGCCAGTAGCGGGCACAATATCGCCACTGCCCATCAATGTGTTGCTATGCTACCTCGCGGCCATGCTATTTCGTGGCCGTCTTCAGCGACTTCCGCTTCTCCGCGATCAACGCCAGCAGCGCCTTCTGCGGATCGGCGAACTTCTTGATGCCCTCTTCCATCAGAACCTGTTCCATGTGGTCGATGTCTACCATCGTGTCGATGTCGGACAGGATTTCCTTGGAGGGGAGCTTATCGACTTGCCGCGTAAACGTGCGGCTGCTGGCCTGCACCAGTTCGTTGGTGGCAGGGGGATTGGTCTCGATGTCGGAACCAGCGAACGCTTCCACGTACTTCCACGGCGGATCGCTCGGCTTCTTGGTGCCGGTGCTGGCGAAGATGATCTCTTGCTTGAGCGGCAGCTTCTTGTCGGCCCAGAAGTCCTGGTTCATCTTCCAGATGCGCTTGGCATTGACGATGCCGACCATGCCCTGGGAACGCGGCGGCAGCTTGGCAACGTGCTTCTCGGTATAGACATCGAGCCGGCTGACAAAGATGCTGTACACGGATTTGAATTGATCGAGTGACTTGCGCTGCTTGGCGCCGCGCCAGACCGCATCCCGGGCGGCGAAGTACTGCTTGGGCGAGAAGGTGAGCGTCACGTTCAGGGTCACGCCGGCCGCGGCCAGCTCCTCGAGCGCCGCCACGCCGCCTTCGGTGTTGGGGATCTTGATCATGCGGTTCTTGTGTCCGGCCGCCCACTTCTTGCCGAGCTCGAGGTAAAGCCGGGTGCGCTCCTTGACGGGCAGGTTACGCGCCGGATCCTCGATCAGCGCGTCGAGCTCGAAGCTGACATAACCATCGTCGCCCCGGGTCGCTTCCCAGACCGGCATGAACACCTTTTGCGCCTGCCGGACGAGTTGATCGGTCATGGCCCAGGCCAGATCGTCGTCCCCGAGGCCGTCGCGCATGAGCTTGGTCATGTCGTTATCGAAGCGGCCGGTCTTGATCAGGTCCGCGATGATGATGGGGTTGGACGTGGCCCCGCTCGCTCCCCAGGCGCGGTTGCGCTCCACTTCTTTCGGATCAATGGAATCCAGCCACAGCTTCGTTCCTGAAGCGGCCAGCGATTGCAAAGGAGTGGTCACGATCTACCTCCGAAAAAGGTGCGCGTCGACAGCGACGTAAGATGATGCTTCCCGCCAAGAGCTATTGTATTAGCTTGGCCTTGAGCGTCTTCAGAAACGTCTCCAGCGCCTCGGTGAAGGCGCGCGGCTGCTCCAGGTTGGACATGTGCCCGGCTTCCGGGATCACAGCCAGCACGGCGCCGCCAATCCCCTGCACGAGATTCTGCGCGGCGACGAGCGGCGTCACGATGTCGTCCTGTCCGACAATCACTACAGCCGGCACGCTTATGTTTTGCAGAAACGGCAGAGAATCGGGCCGGTCGCGCATTGCCTGCAAAGCGCCGACAATTCCCGTCCGCGATTGGGCCGCGGCAATGTTTGTGATTTCCTCAGCGACGCCCGGTTGCTGCTGGCGTGTCCGCTCGCTGAGCAAACGCGGCAGCATCTGCTCCACGACTTCGCGGGCCGAATGCGTTTGGGCAAAGGCGATTGTCTTGTCGCGATTCGCTTTGCCTTCGGCCGTGTCGGCTTCCGCCCGCGTGTCGGCCAGGATCAAACCGCGCAGGCGATCCGCATGATGACGTGCAAAGGCCAGGGCAACGTAGCCGCCCATCGACAGGCCGCCCAGGACGACGGGCTCCTTGATCCCCAGCATGTCAAGCAAGCCGCTCACGTCCTCAGCCATTTGCTCCACGGAGGGTTGGCCGTCGAACGGATCGGTGGCTCCGAAGCCGCGAAGGTTCGGCGTGATCACGCGGTAACGGGTTTGCAGACTGGCCGCCTGTGGCCGCCACATTTGCAGGCTGAAGGGGAAGCCGTGCAGCAACACCAGGGGCTTGCCGTGGCCGACATCCTCATATTCCAGAGTGACGTTCCTGGCGATCTGCTTTTTCATAAAGCCCCCGTGCCCGTTAAGCTGGGAGATCAGGAGTCTATCCCCTTGTGCGGATAGGCTCTAAAATGGAACCTGATTCGGCCTGCCCCTATGCATCCTATGCCGGATCGGTCGCTTGGAATAGGAGAGCGCCGCCATGATCAGTCCCGAACTTCTGGAGATCCTCCGCTGCCCGCTGGACCCGAGCCGGACGCGCTTGTTGCTGAAGGACAACGAATTCCTCTGCGAGCGCTGCCAGCTACGCTTCAAGATCAAGGACGGTTTTCCCGTGCTGGTCGTCGAAGAGGCGGAGCTGCCGCCGGGCTGCGCGAGCATCAGCCAGCTCCCTTGCCAGCGCGAGGCTGCCGCCAAACCTCCCACGTAAATCGCTTGCTGCAGACGACTCATGGCGCAGATAAGATTAGGCCGGTATGAGGCGGAGGAAGGGGAGTTGCCGCCGCTCTGCCTTCGTTGCGGCGCTCCGGCCACGCTTTTCAAAGCGAAACTGCTTTCCTGGCAGCCGACCTGGACTTACATCGTGTTCGGGCTGACCTTCTGGCCGCTGCTGGCGCTCACCGCCATCCTGCGCAAGCGCATGCGCCTGCTGGCGCCATTCTGCGCCGCGCACCGCAACCACTGGCAAAGGCGGCGCTTGCTTTCCTGGTCGGTCCTTGGCGGTCTGCTGATCCTTTTCCTGCTGGGCATTTTGCTCGCGATCCGATTGGAGCTGGAGAATATCCGCGTGCCGAGTCCGTTTCTGCTCTTCTGGGTTGCCGGCATGGCGATTACCTTTGCCATTGAATTGCTGCGCGCCGGCTCGATTCGGCCGATCGAAATCAGCGACGAGGCCATGACCTTGACGAACGTGGCCGAGGCCTTCGTGGCGCAGTGGCGCCTGGAAAGGGCCGCCGCTGTGCAGCGGAGCGGCGGCGCCCGCGTTCTCAAGCCGCGCTAGCGATACGAACAAAATAAGCCCGAAGCACCGGCCAATCTCAGTTCCGGGCCGGCGCTCCGGGCTTGTTGATTGCGGGCCGCGTCTTACGGCATGAAGCCGGTGACGCGGAAGTAGAACTCCACGCTCGATTCGAAGCCGACGCGGATGGCGGTGATGTCCAGGGGCGACTTCGCCCAGCTGTCGATCTCCTGAATCGAGGGCAGCGTCGGCCGGCGCAGCAGGTTGATGTAGTAGCCGCGCACCACGTCTTCGCGATATTCCAGGGAAGTCAGGAAGGCCTGGGCAACTCCCGAGCGGCCGATGGTCGGAATCTGCGCGACCCAGCCGTTGACCTCCGCCGGGCTGCCGGTGCGGTTGAGCACCTGCTTGAACAGGGCCATGACAAAGGTCGCATTCGACGCCGGTTGGCCGATGACGACGGCGGCGTGGTTGAAGTATTCCTGGGTGCCGAGGATCTGAGCCAGGGTCTGCTCCTCCGTCTGATGGTTCGTGAACATCAGGTTGGCCCAACCCTTCTCCTCGCCGTTGAGCGGCTGGCGGCCCAGATAGGTTGAATACCATTGCGTGACCGTAAAATCGCGTGCCTCAAGGGAACGGTTGATGGCATCGGCAACCAGGAAGCGGCCGTTCGCTTGCCCCAGGGTCGGCAGCCACTGGTTCCATTCCGCCAGCGTGCCGGGACGACCGAGGGCATCGTTGTAGATCTCGCGAATGAACTTGCGGGATGGATCGAGCGCGCCCTCGTTGACCGTAATCTCCAGGCCGAAGCGGCCGTCCGGATTGGCCGGCGCGAACGTGGAAGTGTTTCCGGCCGAATCGGTGGCGGTGACCGTCAACAGGTGCTGGCCGTCGCTGAGGTTCAGCTGGCGGATGAAGCTGCTATTGGCGCCCTCGGCGAAGCTGTCGATCTGCACGCCATTGTCGAAGATCACCACGCTGGTGTTCGGA
>DASZFN010000527.1:0-3197 GCA_035939715.1 Gemmataceae bacterium
TATCCATCACGGCTAAATGGGATTCAGCCAGCCCGCTGACCCGGCTAAGGATCAAAAGGCATGTTCTTCAGCAACTCCTCGGCGGTGTCGGCCAGTAAGTCGCGATCCATCCGGTGTCGGTCACCGAAGAAGGCGGAGCCAATCTGGGCGTCCATGAGGCGTGTGCCCAGTAGATTGACTGCGCGGCCCTCGTCGAATAACGCTTCCGCATAAATGATGCGCTCGCCTTCACCCTTTTCGCCCAAAAGGCGTGAGAAGTACTGGACGGCTACGTTGCCCCGGCGCGGCGCGGCTGAGCCCATGATGACCACGTGCAGCGTCTTCCATTCATCGGTCGTCAAGGCGGACTTCCAGGCTTTCATCTGCTTGTGCAAGCCGTCCAACTGTGCGCGGGCCGACTCCGCGGCATTGGCCAGCACCAGCGGTGCCATTCTGCGCGTAAAGACGACCAGCTCGGCCTGGCTTATTTTGCCGCTCTCCAGGACGCGCTCAAGGAACTGATTGGAACCGGTAAGGATTTCTTGCTGTCTCTTCAGCGTGCTATCGGAGAGGCCGCGGTCCTTTAGCGCATTCGCTGCGGGGATGATTAACTCCTTGTAGCTGCGCAGAGCGGTCCGGCATTGCTTGTTTATCTCACCATCAGTGGCGGGCGCCACCATCACGTAGATCGCCAGGGGAACGTGAGCCACAGCTTTGAGACTGTGATAAGTCTCGGGGATCACCTTGGCAACGCTGCGCTTGCTGCTATTGAGGAGCACCAGCTCATCTCCCTCGACGACGATGACGGGACCGCTCGAAGCAAGGACGTCGGCGCGAGAGCGGGCGTAAGCGTCCCGGAAACCCTTGTTAAGATCGGCCAAGGCGTCGGGCGCCGGCTTGCCGTTGCGAGCGGCCGGGCCGGTCTGCGCGGGCAGGGGCCTGCGGTTAGGTTCCGGTTGAGCGGCAGAAAGAGCGCCCGGGCTAGGACCCACCATCAAGGCGATGATCAGAAGCTGGCGCAGCATGGCACCTATCCTTTTTGAGCTTGTCCTGACTGGCGGAGGCACACGATCCGATTCGATCTTCGCAAATACGCTCGTTGCAGGCCACATTTCGCTGGATGTCTTCCCGCCCACGA
Source organism: Gemmataceae bacterium (assembly GCA_035939715.1). Classification (GTDB taxonomy): domain Bacteria; phylum Planctomycetota; class Planctomycetia; order Gemmatales; family Gemmataceae; genus DASZFN01. The sequence continues at coordinate 1,118 of DASZFN010000527.1, forward strand.
GGTAACTGTCGGATCGAGCTTCGGGCACCGGGCCTGGGGCAAAGAAAAGGCTCGCAACGACGCCAATCGCTCGAGCCGGTGGAAGCATACCCTTAAGGAGCTGCTTCATGTCGATTCTAGTTCGACCCGTCAGACCAGGGCAATGCCAGACCGTGCAGGACGTTATTCGAATGTATCTGGCGCAGGCCCAGCGCGACCTGTCCGTCCGTTCCTACGAGACCGTGGCCTGCATCCTGCGCCGGTTCGAGAAGGCATGCGGCGATCTGCCGCTTGCCGAATGCCGGCCATTCGACCTGCAGTGCTGGCTCAACGACCACCCGGAGTACCGTTCCGAGTGGTACCGCCGCTGCGTGGTTTCCACGATCAAGAGAGCGTTCAACTGGGCTTGCGAGATGGAGTTGGTCGACCGAAACCCGTTCGCCAAGCTACGGTGCGGGCGTGGGCACCCTGAGCGGCGCCGGCCGATGGCGGACGAGCAGTTCCAGACGCTATTGCGGGGCTCCGATCCCAGGTTCCGGCGGTTCCTGGTTTTCTTGAAGTTCACCGGTTGCCGGCCTGGGGAAGCGGCCAGCATGCGCTGGGCGGACGTGCGGTTCGACGAGGCGTCGGTCGTGCTTCGGGAGCACAAGACGGCCAGGAAGACCGGACAGCCGCGGGTCATTCCACTGGTGCCGACGGTGATCAAGCTGCTGCTCTGGATGCGTGCCCATCGTGACGCCGTGTTTTCCGGCGACCAGGGACACGTCTTTGTCAACGGCCGTGGCAACCGGCTAAGCCGTGGATGGATCTCGCTGAAGATGCAGCGCTTGCGCCGGCGCCTGGGACTGCCGCAAGGCGTCACGCCCTATGGGCTGCGTCACCGGTACGGGCTGATGGGGATCAAGAACGGCGTCAACCTGAAGCTGCTCAGCTTGTGCATGGGGCATGCGCGTACGCAGATGACGGAGCATTATATTGCCGAGGCGGGCCTTACGGCGCAGGTGCAACAGGCGGCGTGGCAGGTTGCTTACGGTCATGAGCACTCTTCGTCGAAATGACAGGGAGTCGATTCGATTCCACGTGCCGTTCGATGCGCCGGTCGATGTGACCGGCGCGCGCTGACTGCCGCTAGAAAGCACGTTGAACGCTTTAGTTCAGCGGCTGCCGAAGGCCGTGCGCTGGAGCCAATGGTTTAGGCTGCTTGAGTTGCCGGCCTTGTTACTTTGCCGTACAAAGTTATTGTTTCCGCAAACTATCGCTTCGCCGTCAAGGGAGGTTTTTATGTGGAAGTGGATTGTCGCACTGGATCGATTGTTGCGCGGCGAGCAGACCCGTTCACGGAGGCTGCTTTCAGGAGCTGCTCTGCTCTTACCGGTGGCTGGGGCCGTGGGCTCGGTCGGTTTGATGCTCCGTGCAGGTCAACGTAACGAATCCCGTATCCTGTTAGCGCTTTTTGCAATCTGGGTGCTCTCCCCGTTCGTGGCCCTCGTGTTGGCCAACATGATTTCGAAGCGTTGGTCGGTCCTTACTCGAGCGACGCTTTATGGCGTGATGCTGATTCTTACGGTGGGCTCTTTGGCCATCTATGGGAATATGGTTTCGACGCCACCGGGTTCGAAGCTCGCTGTCCCGTTCCTGGTTGTTCCCATGGGGTCATGGTTACTTATCACGATAGTTACCCCGATAGCCGCGCTATTATCGCGCAGGCTGTCACGTTTTAGGCCAGTTAGGTGGCTGATCAAGGCTGTCGCTGGGGTCGTCATGTTGTGCGTCCTTGGGATGACAATCTTGATGGGATTGCTGTTGCTGGACCACAACAGGGACACGACTCTGCCCACACCTTCTGGCCCTTTTGCGGTCGGTCGCACGACGTACGTCTGGAATGACTCGCAAGCAGATCCACTGGCCCCGCAGCCGGGTTCCAAGAGGCAGCTTCTTGCCTGGATTTGGTATCCCGCAGCGCCGGGGCAACCGGCCCAGACAGTCGACGACTACTTACCGGCTCCGTGGCGGACAGCCATTGAAGACCAGTCTGGCGTGCTGCTCACGCAGTTCCTGACACGAGATTTATCGCGGGTCCATGCACATAGTATTCGCGATG
>DASZFN010000528.1:0-3003 GCA_035939715.1 Gemmataceae bacterium
TTCGGAACGAGCAACTCGGTGGTCGCCAATTTCCAGTACGGACATGCCGAGGTGATCCCGAACAAGGAAGGCCTGAAGTGGACGCCGTCCGTCGTCACGCTGCGCCGCGACGGCACCCTGTCGTTCGGACAGGAGGCCAAGGAAACCTTTGACGAACAACGCTCCATCCGCTCCATCAAGCGCATCCTCGGCTCGTCCGAACGCGTTCCGCTCGTCGGCCAGAACCTGCGTGCGGAGCAGATTGCCGTCATGCTCTTCAGCCTCCTCAAGAAAGACGCCGAGGAGCGGCTCGGCGAAAGCTTCACCAAGGCGGTTGTGACGATTCCGGCAAACTCGAAAGGCCTGGCCCGGCATTCAACGAAACTCTGCGCCGGCGCCGCCGGCCTGCAAGTGCTCACGCTTATCAACGAGCCGACCGCCGCGGCCATCTGCTATGGGCTCAATGCCAGCGAAGATCAAACGATCCTCGTTTACGACTTCGGCGGCGGCACGCTCGACGTGACCGTGCTCCGCATCCACCACGGCATCTTCGAGGAGATCAGCAGCAAGGGCATCAGCAAACTGGGCGGCGACGACATGGACGTTTTGCTCGGCAAACTCCTGGCCGACCGCTTCCAGCAGAAGACCGGCTTCGACATCCTCAACTCGCCATACAAGCAGCAGTTCATGCTTGCCGTGGAGCAAGCCAAGATCGATCTCTCCGCGGAACAGACCGCCGTCGCCCGGCGTGCCGCCCTCGTCCCCGAGCGCCATCTTAATCTGGAAGAAGAGATCGATCGCCCGACATTCGAGCGCGAGATCATGCCGCTGGTGCTGAAGTCCGCGACCGCGATTGACGAGGCCATGAAGCTGCGCGGTCTGAAGCCGAAAGACATTGACCGCATCCTGCTCGTGGGCGGGACCAGCAAGATTCCGCTGGTGCGCCGCTATGTCGCCGAGAAGATGGCCGGCAAGGAGCCCGAGCCGTTTGACAGGGTGGATCCCATGACCTGCGTCGCCCAGGGCGCCGCCATCGTGGCCGCCATTCTCCAGGGCGCCCCGGGTCTGGACAATTACGCCTACAGCGTCAAGCTCGAGCACTCGCTTTGCACCAACCCGGTAGACGAACACCGCCGCATCTATCTCGATCCGATCATCAAGCGCGGCGTGGACATCCCCTGCTCTTTCACCAAGACCTATCACCCGGTCGCCGACCCTGCCACGCGCGTCGTGATCAGCGTTTACGAAGGCGATACCTACGACAGCCCGGAAAACACCGAAAACGTCAAGCTGGCGGAGATTCCCTGGGAGTTCGATCCCCCACGCCAGCAGCGCGACGCTGCCCTGGATGTGACCTTTGAATACGGTGACGACGGTATTCTGACCGTGCAGATCAACGACGTGCATACCCGCCACAAGAAGCGCTTCGCCATTCAACAGGCCGGCGAAGACCAGCTTGACGCCGCTCAGCTCATCAAGCTGAAGCGCATCAATGAGGACTTGGTCAATCGCACCTTACAGCTTGAGTCTACCCTTGAATACCGAGAAGCCCTGGATGTCTTGAAGAAGACCGAGCAGGACGTCATCCCGCGCGTCGAAAACCCCGAAGACCGGCGCGATCTGGAGGAGCTTTGCCGCATGGTTCGGCTCGCCATGGGCTCCGGCGACCGCAAAAAAATGGAAGAAGCCAGCAACGCCCTCAACGACCGGCTGCTGAATTACGCCTATCTGCTCTAAAAAAAGGTCCATAGTCCATGGTCAATAGTCCATAGCAAGACGCCGCGGACTTGGACTATGGACCATGGACTATGGACTATGGACCATGTTGATCTGCCCGATGTGCAAAAAAGAGCTCGCCGAGTGGAGCAGCGCGTGTCCACGCTGCCGGGCGGATCTTTCGATTCTGGTGGATTACGTCGGCCACTTGCAGGATGGTTTGGCGCGTGCGGATGAATTGACGCGCCAGGGAGAGCTGGGTGACGCGGTCTGGGCTTATCTGGAAGTTTTGGAAGTTGATCCCGACAACGCGCAGGCGCGCCGGCAGGTCAGCAAGGTGGCCACGGCCGTGCGGCAGTTCGATCGCGCCGCCATCGGCCGGCGCTGGCTGCAGCGCCTGCAACGCCAGGCGCTCTTTCGCCGCTGGCTGGCGTCCTGGGAAGAAGGGCTCTCTTCGTGGAGTTGGCCGCTGGCTCTGGTCGTTGCCTTGCTGCTGGTCTTAGCGCTCCTGTTCGGCTATGGGCTGGGACGTCATGGCGCCGGCCCCGCGCAGACTACCGAGCCGGCGGTCATGCGCTGAACTCATCATTTTCGCAGTTGACACTTTGCGTCTTCGCTTTATAATTACCGCACAGGAGCACTCTCCAGGGAAAGGTTGGTTTCCCCGTCACAGCGGAAGGCAGCGTGTTCATGACCAAGCGAATTCTCAACAGCCGTAAGGAGATTTGACGCTCTATCCAATAATCAGGGCCGGATAGAGCCAAACCTTTGCTGGTTTGGCTTTTTTGTTGCCCTGGCTTCGAGCGGGTATAGCTCAGTTGGCTAGAGCGCAGCTCTGATAAAGCTGAGGTCCTTGGTTCGAATCCAAGTACCCGCAGTCGGGCGAAAAAGGTGTCAGGACCCGTTTCGCCTCGTTGCAGCGGATTCTTGTGGCCGGCACTGAGGCGAAACGGGTCCTGACACCTTTTTTCGACGGGGATGTAGCTCAGCTGGGAGAGCGCGTGGTTTGCAACCACGAGGTCAGGGGTTCGATCCCCCTCATCTCCACACGATAAAAGGACGATTTATTGAATCCCTTGCCGTTTGCCGATATCTAGCCTTGATCTCGGCACGACGGGCCATAGATTAGCTTTTTCTGGCCGCGAGTCGCCGCACCCGCGAGTGTAGCGACTCCTGGCCAGCAGAACGCGTTGCGATTCTTGCCTCGGCAACTTCGCAGCGTAGCCAGGACAAGTTCTTTGACAACTCGGTAGCGATAAGAGTTGCAATTCACAAGCAGCTAGACCAAGGCAGCCTCGGCTGCCGGAC
>DASZFN010000529.1:0-10943 GCA_035939715.1 Gemmataceae bacterium
CCTCGATCTTCAAGCGCGGCGGCTTCTGCGCCAGGCCGGGTGTGGCAAACACGGACAGCAAGGCGGCGGCCAGCACCAGCGACACAGCCGGCCGTACAATCGCTCGTGGGTTCATGGAGTAACCGTCCTTCAAGAGTTCAAGGCTTTTCCGCCTGCTGGCAAACGCAGGGGACTTGCCCGCAGCCGGGGCAGCCGGCGCCGTATTTGGCCGCCACTGCTTTTTCCAGATCGATCTCCGCGATGTTGGCGAGCGTCGCCAGCCAGGCGAGCACATCGGCAAACTCTTCTTCCTGCTCCTTCTTCGTCTGACTACGCAGCGCCGTGGCCAGTTCGCCGACTTCTTCCATCAGCCACATGAACGTGCCTTCGACGCCGCGGCGACGGTCCTTCTCATCATAAGTCTCGCGGATCACCCTTTGGAGCTGCGCTAACGAGAAAGCCATTATACTTCCAATTCGTCCCTGGTCATTAATCATTCGTCATTGGTGGGGCGGACATTCCTGTCCGCTTCATCAGGCGGACAGGAATGTCCGCCCCACGCCCCACGAATGACTATTCTCCCAGCAATTTGCGAACTTTCTCCAGTTCGGCGGTCTTATTCTGCGCAGTCAATGCCTTGTACAGGAATTCCTTCACCTCACCGTCGCGGACGTCGATTTCCAGTCCCTGGCGGGCAATCTTCTCGGCCTCAGCATTGCGGCCGGCGTCCAGGAGCATGCGGGCCAGCTCCTTGCGCCGTTCGAGATCGTCGGCATCGGTCGGCACGAGCTTCGTCAGAACCTCCATCAGCTTGGCCTGATTTCCCTCTCGTCCATAAATGCGGCGCAGCTCCACGAGCCACTTGCTCTCATACGGCTCCACCTGGTGCGCGAGTTCGAAAATCTCCGCCGCCTTGCCGTAGTCGCGCAGCTCAAAATAGAGAGCGCCCAGCGCTTGCAAAATCTTGGCCTCCGGATCGAGCCGGTTCAAAGCCGTCTCCAGCAATTTGCGCGCTTCGGCTTCGTCCCCGGCCGCCATGAGCAGGCGGGCCTTCACGTAACAGGCGAAGGGATGCTTGGCTTTCTTCGCCAGGACCTGATCGACCAGCGCGCGTGCCTCTTTGTTCTCGTGGCGGATCAAGAACTGCTCCGCCAGCCGCGCCGACAGGTCCAGGTCGTCCGGCTTGGCCTCGTGCGCGTCCTGGAGCTGACGCAGCGTCATGCTCTTCTCTATCGGCCGGCCCTGGATCGTCTTGACGACCTCTTCCAGGTACGCGCGATAGCCCTTCTCGAAGGTTGGCTTGTCAACATGGCAAACTTTCGTGATCGCCGCCACCGTGTCCAATCCGTCGCGGTAAGCTTCGAGAAAGCGGCCCACCGACTGGGCGCCATATTCCTTCTGCAGGAACTCGACATAGAGCTGGCTCTGGCAATAGGCCATGGTCCAGTCCAGGGCCGAGCGCGGCCGAATGAAACCGAAATCGATATTGTCCAGGTCCATCAGGTTGCCGGTGCGCACGCGCTCGCGCAGCAAGCGGTTCCACTCCTGCGGCCGCGGAAAGCCCTCGTTGCCGACGGCCAGGCCCTCGGTGAACCAGTGCGGGCACTGAAAGTTCGTCTGCTCCAGGTTGAATACGTGCACCAGCTCATGGCGGATGACCCGCGCCCAGTTGAACGGCTTGGCCATGCCCTTGCCGTTGGGCGACACCATGGCAAACATCCGTCCGGTGCTGGCGCCGATGGTGATCAGATCCGGCAAAGCGACGGTGCGACCGCTGAACATCTCATGGTTGTTAAAAACTTCGATGAGAATCGGAGCGGGCGGATGATAGGCAAACCGGGCGGACAGGTCCGCGTAAATATCCTCCAGGGAGTTCGCCATGTACCGCGCCAGCCGGCCATCGTTCTCCGGGTCGAAGCGCAGCAGGAAATGTTCGGTCTTCAGCGTCTCGTACTTGTCCAGGTGCTTGAGCACCTTGAGGGTATTGGAGACGCGCACGTTGAATTCATCGGCCTTGAACGCCTCGTCAAGGACCGTGCGTGCTTCCTTCTCCCGGCCCAGGCGCATGTACAGAAGACCGAGGCTGTTATGCGGCCAGGGGATTTTGGGCCGATAATCGATGGCAACCTTGTAATACTTCTCGGCTTGTTCGTAGTGCTTGCGGTCTTCGAGCCGCTCCGCCAGCGCGAAGTAAAACGTGCCGGGCTTCGGATCGCGCGCCAGCACCTCTGCGGCCAGAGCGTCGAAACCGCGCTGATCGCGCTCCAGGAGCAGACATGCCGCCACCTTTCCCAGCGTGTTCTCGTCGCGCGGGTTAACCTGGCGCGCCTGCTCCAGGTCCTTCCTGGCAGCCTTCAGGTCGCCGGCGACAACGTGGCAGTCGGCGCGCAGGCAGAGGGCGGCCGGCAAGTTGGCGTTGACGCGCAAGGCTCGCTCGGCGAACTGCTGTGCGGCCTGCACCTCGAGCTTCTGCAGCGCCGCCAGTCCCTTTCCCACCAACGCCTCGGCGGCGCTCGGATTGAGCGTCAGCGCCTTGTCAAATGCGTCCAGGGCCTCGCCGCGATTGTATTTTTCCAGCAGCAGCATGCCCGCCTGGCATTCGGCGGGCCAGTAGTTCTTCTCGTTCTTGAGCGCATCGCCCAGCACATCCGACAGGATGACCTGAAACTGATCGGAGAGGTTATGCCAGCGGGCGTAATCCGCCCCGGCAAGCGCCACGAGCATCAGCTCGTCGGCGTTCTTGATATCGTCGTCCTTGTTGCTCCGCTCGGTGTAGGTGCGCACGAACCAGCGGAATTCGGCGTCGGCCTTGTTCAGGTCGCCGCGGTCGTTGTAAACCTGCCCGCGGACCCAGCGGGCGAGAAAATGGTCCGGCTTATTCGCCAGCGCTTTGTCGGCGGACTTTTCCGCTTCCTCCCAGCGGCCACGCACATAGAGGAGTTCCGCGCGGCGGGCCTGCAAGTCGGCGTCGGCGGGGTTCGGCTGAAGAGCGGCATCGATGACCTGCAGAGCCTTGTCGTATTCCCCTTGGCTCTGCAAGGCGCGGCTAATGCCGATCCGCGCCGCGGCGTAAGCAGTGCCTTTGGCGTCGCCCCCGGCTGGCGCTTTGGACAGCGCTTCGTACAGCGCCCGCGCCTCTTCGTAATTGCCATGCAGCCAGCGCTGGCGGGCTTCCGCGAGAGTCGGCTCCGCCGCAAGAGCCGGGAGCGCGCAGGCCAAAACCAGCCCACCCACAGCAAGAAAATTCAGCCGCCACATGAAATTTGTCGCCCCGCTGCAAAGCCCGGACGCAAAAACCTTTCCTGATTGTACACGCTTTTGCCGGCGCACAACAAATTTACGAACTAAGCTTGTGCAAGTGGAACGCCTGTCTGCGGTCGCCGTGTGCCTCAAGCGCGGCTAACGGGAATGTTTTTATGATCGGGCGAATTTTCTTGGGCCGGTACCAGGCAACCAAGTTGCTTGGCGAAGGGGGCATGGGCCGGGTCTACCTGGCGCGGCAACTGGACCTGGGCCGCCAGGTGGTCGTCAAGGTCATGCACGATCACGTCGCCTCCGACGAGAAGTTCCGCGAGCGCTTTCAGCGCGAAACCCTGCTCATGGCCCGTTTTCAACATCCCTACGCCGTCACACTCTACGACGCCTCGCTCGACGATCCGCAGGGACCGTGCATCATCATGGAATATATCCGCGGCGTCACGCTGGACGCCCTGCTGGCGCGCAACGGCCGCCTGGGCCCCGCCCGCGTCGGCCGGCTGCTCGGCCAGTTCTGCGAGGTGCTGCAAGCCGCTCATGCCGAAGGCATCATCCACCGCGATTTGAAACCTTCCAACCTGATGGTGGTCGATCACGATACCCCCTATGAAAAGGTCAAGGTCATGGATTTCGGCCTGGCCACGCTGCTCGACCCGAACACGCTCAAGAAGGTGACCGATACCAACACGGAGTTCGCCGTCGGCACGCCGGGTTACATGTGTCCGGAGCAAGTGCGCGGCGAGGAAATGGGACCGCAGGGCGATCTCTACAGCATCGGCGTGATCCTTTACGAGCTCTTGAGCGGCAAGCAGCCGTTTGCCGGCCGTGCTTCGATGGACGTGTTGCTGGCCCATGCCAACGAAGAGCCGCCAAGCTTCCTCGAGTCCGGCGCCGGCGAGTGGGTGTCCGCGGCGATTGAGAGCGTTGTCCGCACCTGCCTGGCCAAGGATCCCAACGACCGCTATGCCAGCGCCCGCGAGCTGGCGGAGGCTTATGAGCTGGCCCTGGACGAGGGCCCGGCGCCGCAGCTTCTGGAAGAACCGACGCAAACGGACACCTCCGAAGTGCAGGCGCTGCCGAACCGGGTTTTCGATCCGCACCAGGTGATCCACACCCTGGAAGCGTGGATGCCGGAAACCATTGCCGTCTACAAGCTGCGCGGCTTCGTGCAGGATGTGGGCGGCGAAGTCGTCGAAAGCGTTCCCGGCCGCGTGCGCTTCCGCCTCGGCGGACCGGGCAGCGTCTACTTACCCAAGGGCAAGGGCGCCCTTTCCTGGCTCGGCATCGGCCGCAGGCCCGGACAGGTGGAAGTGGACCTGTACATGGACCGCACGGATGCCACTCGCGAGAGCATGGTGCAGATCACCGTGGCCATGCGCCCGCAGCGCGGCGACTCCATCACCGACGCCTCCTGGCGTGCCCGCTGCGATCAAATCTTTGTCGACCTGCGCGGCTACCTCATGGGCCAGACGGGCCCCGTGGTTGAGCCCGGCGCCGTGACCCGGTAACGCATTACTTCGTCAACACATTGCTGATGAGCATTTGCCGATCCAGTTCTACCTTGAACTGATAGCGAATGCCGGCTGCTTTCTCGCCGTTCATGGTGGGCTCTACCGTCAGATCCCAGCGCAGCAGATTGCTCGGCCGCTGCTCGCGGACGTAGAGCGAATCGGCGCTGATCTCGGGGGCTGCCTTGATCAGCGTGACTCCCGCCGTCTCGTTTTCCGCGCGGGGCAGACGGTCCCAGACCTGCAGCTTGACTGGTTCGGTCTTGTAGCTGTTGACCAGGATGCGGTAATCGAAGTTCCACACCTGGTTGCCCCCCTGGGTGGTGCGCGACTTGTCTATCAGGTGGCGCTGGATTTGCAGCTGAGGATCGACGCCGAAGCCGGCCGTGAACTGCTCGCCGATGGCCACGAGCGGCAGGTTCATGCGGCCGACGAAATCAGTTCCCAGGTACATGGTGGCCTCGCCGGGCAAGATGACGTATTCGCTCTTGTTCGTCAAGTTGGCCAAGCGATAGACATGCAGCGTCAAGACGGGCACGGCCTTGTAGTAATACTCGGGCGTCAGCTCCAGCCGGGCGACTTCGATGACCTGCTCATCGTTGCGGGAGGGGATGGTGAGCTTGCCGCGCAGGTGATAGGTCACGCTCGGCCCTTCATCGCCGGGCCGGGCGGGCCTGCCCTTGGTGACGGCCAGAAAATCCTCCTTGCTGCACAGCAGGTCCCAGGCCTGCTCCAGGGCGGCGGCATTGTTGTAGATCGAATTGCCGCTTGTTTCATTGTTGCGATTGAATTCCTGCTGGCCCTTGCCGCGCAGGCTCTTGGCCTGCTGTTGGATGACTCCGAACGAAGCCTCGTGCTGATAGGGGACTTGACCGTCCAGCTGCGGAGCGCCTTGCGGCGGGCGGCCGCGGCCGACGACCATGAGCTCGAGCATCTTCAGCTCAGGCGGCGCGGCGTTCAACATCGGCTGGGCCGTGGACAGAACGAGGTTGGCGTTGGTCCAATCCTCGCCCGATTGCTGAATAATGGCGGCCAGGTACTCCAGTTGCACCGGATCCTTGCTCCGCGGAGTCGCGCGCAACTTGTATTGCGGGCGCCAGAAGGCATTCTCGACGAGATAGTTGAGGCGCACCTTGCCGGGTGCGGCGTTTTTCTTGTCGAGCGTGATGATGGCATCGTGTTCCGTCCGGCTGATGCCCGCGGTCAGCTCCTGGAGCTTGCGCTGCGCGAACGCCGTATCTTCGCCGTTGGACCGGAGCTGTTCTTGAAGAGCGACCACCTCCTTCGCTTTCTGAGCGCGTTGCTCCATGACGTACTTGCTCAGGGTCAGGGTCGCCTCGCTATTGAGCTGAGCTTTTTCGGTGGCCGAATGCATGGTCGCGCTGGTGAAGTTTTCCAGCTTGAAGAGGAATTGCACATTCTGCTCGATGGTTTTCAGCTCCGCCTGGATCTTGCGGGCGGCGACGCCAAGCTCCTTGATCTGGGCTTCCAGCTTGCGGACCTCTTCGCGCGTGTCTTCCTTGATGGCCCGGCTGCGGTAGCGCGTGCTCATGACGCGCGTGCCATCGGTGCCTTCGGAATAGAGAGAGCTGTTGGCCACGCCCGGCGGCAGGGGCGTGACGACGAGCTCCATCGAGCCCGTGCCCTCGGGCACATCGACCTCGCGCGTGACCACGGCGCTATTCTGGTAAACGGTGACGTTGACAATCTGGCTGGCGACGCGTTTCTCCGCCGCCGCTGCGGGACCCGCGGCCGGCTCGGCGGCATTGCAAACAGAAGCTGCGGCAAGGACACAGAGTATCGAAAGCTTGCCCATGATCGGTTCCTTTCATGCGTAAGAGTTGACCACTAGACCGATCATGAAGTGAGTGCGACACGGAAGCAAGTAACACGTCTGTAACTAAAGAACCATGGCTTCGCCGCGAATAAATGGCGGAGACCGCCGCCGGTATCGGTGCGGACCGGAAATTGCCTGGATAAGCGAAGCAACGGAGATCCCCATGATCCGGAAACGATTCAGAATTGGGTTGCTAAGCGTGGCGCTCGCCTTCGTGTTTTGGGTTGGCTTCACGCGTGCGGCGGACGATGGAAAGAATTGGCCCATGTACAACTGTGAGGTGATCGGCTCGCGTCACAACCGCGGCGAGACGGCCATCGATAAGTCGAATGCCGGCCGGCTCGAGGAGAAATGGCGCTTCCCCGCCAGGGACTCGGACCTGGTGATCGGGGTAGTCCATGCCACGCCCATCGTGGTGGACGGCTGCGTTTACTTCGGCACGGCCACCGATCCGGCATTTTACAAGCTGGGCCCCGACGGCAAGCTCCGCTGGTCCTACCGCAATCCGGCGCACGGAGCCGCGAAGCCTGTGACCCGGCAGGCGGATGAGAAGGCACGCAACGCGCGCTTCCAAACTTCCCCCAACGGCATTCTGGCCTCGGCGCTCGTCAGCGCGGACACGGTCTTCTTCGGCGACATCGGCGGCTGGTTCTACGCCCTGGACCGCGCGACGGGAGCCGAGCGCTGGAAACTCAACGCCCGCGGCAAGGAATTCCCCGGCGCCCACCCGATCAACGTCTTCTTCGCCTCGCCCATTCTCGCCGACGGCAAGGTGATCGTTGCCGGCGGCACGCTCGAGCAGGTCGTCGCCGCCTTTCCCGGCTATCGCGGCTGCACCGGCCGGGGGTTCGTCCTGGCCCTGGAACCGACGACCGGCAAGATCGTTTGGAAGTATGACGTCGGCCCGAAGCCCGAGCCGCTCGATCCGCCGATCAAGATCACGGATAGCTGGGGCGAGCACGTGTTCTACTTCGGACCGGCGACAAGCTCCATCTGGAGCACCCCTTCATTCGACCAGGAATCCGGCGCCATCTTCTTTGGCACGGACGTCAACACCGCGCCGCGGCGGCCGACTGCCGACGATCCGCGCCTCACCACGCGCGAGTCGTGCGGGGTCATCTCCCTGGACGTGCACACCGGCGCCGAAAAATGGGTGACGCAGATCAACCCCGGCGACGTCTGGACGAACGCCATGCGCGGCTACGATCCGAAGGAGGGGCGCTACAAGGATTGCTCGATCGGCGACACGCCCAAGCTCTACACCATCCCCGTGAAAGGCTCGCCAACCAGGGTGGTCGGCGTGGGCTGCAAGAACGGCGGCTTCTATGTCTTGCGCGCCGCGGACGGCCGCATCCTGGACCACACCCCCATCTACACCGGCCCGCCGACCTATCCACTCGCGCCCATGCCGGACGCGCGGATGCTCGCCTTGCCAAGCGTCATCGGCGGACTGCAGACGGGGTGCGCGACCGACGGCGCGTCGATCTTCACGAACGGCATCGATTGTCTGCGGCTCGCCTCACAGGAGACCATCTCGGCCAGCCTCGTGCCGCCGACGGGCGGGCGCGTGGTGGCCTTGAGCCTGGACACGCGGACGGAACGCTGGCGGCACGAACGCCCCAAGGTCGCCTCCCTCGGCGGTCCCAAGCCAAAGCCCATCTACACCAATGTGGGCGACCCGGTTGCCTCGGGAGTCGCGGTCGCCAACGGCGTCGTCTATTTCACGACCGTGGCGAGTGGCAAGCTGGTCGCTCTCGATGCCGCCACCGGGGAGATGCTAAAGGAAATCGACCTCGGACCCGTGTGGTCCGGCCCGTCGGTTTCCCACGGCCGTGTCTACGTTGGCACCGGCAACACGCTCTTTGGCCCGGCGGACTTCGAGGCTTACTTCCCGAAGAAGTACACCGGCGTCCTGTACTCCTTCGGCTTGCCCGGCGCTGATGAAGTCAGCCGGCTAGGTGCGGGAAACTGACCATCGAGAGGCGCTCGTGCATGTCCGAAGCGGCGGGTAGACTTGCAATGCCGAACGATCTACGACCTGGAGCCCGCGTCAAGGTAATTGACGGCACATTCACCGGCATGGAAGGGGAAGTAATTAACATGACCGCGAGCGCTGAGGCGGGCAATGTCTACGTCGCGCTAGCTATCTTTGCCCGGACAACGCCCGTTGAGCTTAAGCCTTGGCAAGTGGAAGTGATTCGTCGATCAACATAGATTTGACCTACTAACCCATCGACCGGTCTGACGAGCACCCGCTAATCTGTCTGAAATTTCCTTGCCCAGCCTCTTGACAGTCGGCCTACGCCTGCTTAAACTTCGTATGACTTGGTAATACCACAAGCAGGGAGCCAATCGCTGGTTGCTGGTGAAATGAAATCTTTCCTGCGCTCACCCCTGTTTTGCTTCGCCGTGCTGGCCATTTACATCGTGGTCCAGGTCGTGGCCGCCGCGCACCATCACCATCATGGGTTGGCTACCCCCGAATCGAAGTTGGCGACTTGCAACCATGGCCTGCCCGGCTACAGTGCCCTCCCGGACGATATCGATGATGACGATGAGGGAGGCTGCTTGCTGTGCAGCGTCCTCCATTTGCCTCAAACTCTGCCGACCCCTTGCCATCTCGAAGCGACCACCGCGCTTTGCGACCGCACCCTCATTCCCGAAGCTATCATCCGCTCTCATCCCCGGCAAACCGCCACGCATTCTCGCGCTCCTCCCGGCCAGTGACATAGTTTTCCGCTGTCCTTCTCTTTCGGATCCGGGCTGCCTGGTGAAAGAGTTTCTCTCCAGGTCTAGCCGCGGGCCAACGCCATTTGCTCATGTAAGCCGGCCTGTTGCTGCAGCCCGGCACTGGATTAGATACCAATTTTCATCTTATTAAGGGCGTATCATGAGACGTTCATCGATTCGACGCGGCTTCACGCTCATCGAACTGCTGGTCGTGATTGCCATCATTGCCGTCCTGATCGGTCTGCTTCTTCCGGCCGTGCAAAAGGTGCGCGAGGCCGCCAATCGCATGAGCTGCACGAACAACCTCAAGCAAATCGGCCTGGCGCTGCACAGTTATCACGACAGCCGGGGTTTCTTCCCGCCCGGCTACGTCGATGGCAACACCAACCCCGCCAGTACCCCCGACAACGACGTGGGGCCGGGCTGGGGCTGGGCCGCCTTCTTGCTGCCTTACATCGAACAGGACAACGTCTACAAGCTGATCGATCTCAAGACGGGCGTGGGAATCGGCAGCAACACCGCGGTTTCCCAGCAGTCGCTCAAGATCTACCAGTGTCCCTCGGATGGTCTGCAGGATCCCTTCCCCATCTACGACAGCAGCTTCACCAACCCCATCGCCACGGTGGCGCACGCCAACTACGTCGGCTGCAACGGCTGGATCGAATGTTTTAACGGCGCCGGCGGAAACCCCGGCAGCGCCGGCAACGATGGCCTGCCCGGCAATTCAGGCTTTGCCGGCGTCGGCTTGTTTTATCGCAACAGCCGCAACAAGATGGCCAATGTCATTGACGGTCTGAGTAACACCATCGTGGTCGGCGAGCGCTCCAGCAACCATGCCCCCAGCACCTGGACCGGGGCCGTGGCAGGCGGAAGGTGCCCCGCCTGGATGGCCACCCAACCCCCCGCCCCCTACTCGCCCCCACCCGGGCCCGCCTACGATAATGCCGACTTCGGCGAGGCCTTTGTCCTCGCCCACTGCAACGCCACGCACCTCCCCAACGCCGACTTCCCGGTCTTTGACCCGGATGTGTTTTACAGCTACCACCCAGCGGGAGCGAACTTCCTGTTCGGCGACGGCTCGGTGCATTTCCTCGGCAGCGGCATCGACCCCTTCACTTATCAATACCTCAGCACCATAGCCGGCGGCGAGTCGCTCAAAGATTGGCAATGATCTTATTCCGATAAAGGAGTTCAGCTATGCGCGTACGCGCAAGGTTTGTTCTGTTGCTTTGCTTGCTGGCGTGTGGCGGCTGCGGCAAACAGAAATCGACCGCCGAGTTGATTGCCGATCTGAAGTCGTCCCAGGAGCGCGAGCGGATCATTGCGGTTCGTCTCTTGCCCCAGCGCGACGGAGACGCGGCACAGGTTGTGCCCGCCCTGACCGAAGCCCTGAAGGACAAGGCGGAGGACATCCGCTGGAGCGCCGCCATCGGGCTCGGCTATTTTGGCGAACAGGCAGGAGACGCCATCCCCGCGCTTCAAGAGGCGCAGCGCGACCGCGACGCCAGGGTCCGCGAGGCTGCCAGCGTCGCCCTCTCGCGCATCGATCCACAACGATTCCCCGCCTCGTCCAGGCCGGGCCGAAAATAACCGCGGGCTCGACGACCGAGGCCACAAAGCTGAACCCGCGGTTA
>DASZFN010000530.1:0-3250 GCA_035939715.1 Gemmataceae bacterium
GGCGGGCACACGGGGATCAGACCCTGCCGCCCCGACCAGTCAGGTCTGGGACGCGCTGACCACGTAGCAGACCCGGTACGTGGTCCCTTGTGACTGGGCGGCCTCCGCGACCGTGTTGAACTTGATGCCCCAGCTGTAGACCGCCCCGTTCGACCGGTACAGGTAGTGGCAGAGCCCGTAGTACGGCAAGGGCAACAAGCTCTTCCGCTCGCCCGAACCAAACCACCCTTTGGTCACACCGACCACGCCGTCCCCGGCCCCCTCCATGATGGCGTACTCGGTGACCGTCGCATTCCACCCCCACTGCCGGTGGATATAGTCGGCGACCGCGGCCGGCGGCATGCCTATACTGAACCGGGGCTCGGACAGGATCTGGTACCGGGACAGGTCCTCGCCCGCCGCATTGTCGATTCGGGTGATGTATTCGTCGATCTCGTCCGCAACGCCGAAGCAGGTTTGATCCGGAAGTACCGCGGTCGATCCGACCGAAGAAAGTTGCGCCGGGCCGCGCGCGAGTTGAGCGATCGCAAAATGCTCGAAGCGAGGTCTCCGTCAAGAAGTGAGACCTGGGTTGTCTGCCCGGCAATACCTACAATGCCCCTGTCCCAGCCCAGGAGAGATCCTCATGCAAGACGATGTCGTGGCGTTGTTCGCGTACGATCGCTGGGCCAATACCAAGGTCCTCGACGCCTGCCGCAAGCTGACCGCCGAACAGTATGTCGCGGAGCCGGTGCCGGGGTGGTCGTCGGTGCGCTCGACCATCTACCACATCGCCTGGGTGACCGAGTTCCACCTGCGCACGCTGGCCGGCGATCCGGATGACAGCATCCCGACCGAAGCCGACCTGGCCACGGTGGACGACGCGGCCCGGTTGCTGGAGCGTGCCTACCGCCGCTTCGAGGAGCTGCGTCCCACGCTCACGCCGGAGCGGCTCAACACCGTGCGGACGCTGCGCCGGCGCGGCCGCACGGCGACCCTGCCGCCGTGGGCGATGCTGCGCCACATTGTCAATCACTCCACCTACCACCGCGGTCAGGTCGCCGCCAAGCTGAAACGGTTCGGAATCGAACAACCGGTCACCGACTTCTTCTTTTGGGTGATCGAGCAGATTCCCCAGGAGGCATAAACCGCAACCGTGTCAGGCCCTGTTCATTTTTTCGCACTCTCTCTTCGCTTTTTCAGTTCGCGAAGGTCCTGCGCGATGGCCAGCTTTTGGAGGCGCGCGAGTTCGGCAGGGCCCTCCCGGCATTGCTCCAGCTTGTCAATGGCCATCTGGAAGGTCTTGCGGATGTTCGGATCCGGGTCGCTGCGGCCCTCCTTCAAAACCGGCAGCGCGGCGCGTGCCCTGAAGCCGACCTCGGCCAGGGCCCGGGCCGCCCCGTGGCGCAGCCACTCGCTTTTGCGTCGATCGAGGAAGGACGTGAGGGCGGGGACCACCTTGTCACTGTAGGGCTCCAGGGCGGCCAGCTCCTCCAGCGTGCCTTCCTCAAACGTATCGGGATCCGGCAGCTTCTTGAGGTTCTGGGCCAGAAGGTCGTCCACTGTCAGGAAAGTCATTCCAGCAGGAACCTCGAAGTCACTGACGTCATAGCCGGCCGCCAGGGCGCTGAGCAGGCCTTCGAGGCGGCGCCGCTTTTCGAGACTGATCTGCCCCTTGAGCGCGGCGCGATAAAGCGGCTTGGCGTCATTGCCCAGCCGAGCAAGCTGTTGTCGGGCGCGGTCACGGGTCTGGAAGCTGTCGCTATCCAGTTCGGCGAACCAGCGCTGGACAGTCTGCGAATCCACCGTCAAAGGACGCGGCCCGGGAACATCGACATAAACCCGCAGGACAGGAAGTTGCTTCATGGACCTCGCCCGGCCTCCCCCGCTCCCAAGGTGGAGCTGCCAGTTGAAAACGATGGTCCGGCCGTTGAAGGAGTGTGTCTGGGCGGGACCGGGTACCAGGAACAACTGGCACTTGCCCTCCTTGATGCGCGCGAACTTTTCCAGGGCCTCCTGCAAATCCTTCGCGTTGCCGCGAAAATAGCAAATGTTCGGACCATCGCCGCCCAGAAAGTAAACTCTGCTACGCAGATTGACAACCTCCAGGAGTCCTTGCGGCCATCCCGGAACCGCGGCCTGGGGTTCGTTGCCGAACGACTCAAACCGAAGGGCCCGCGCGACCGACGGGATGCCCAGCAGCAGCGCGAACAAGGCAAGTGCGACCAGCGATCTCATTGCGCCAATTCTTTCTCTGCTTCCGGACCATGACCATTCCTTCGGCTTTTTCTCCCGCATTGACAAGACGTTGCCACAGTGCCCAAAGTTTGTCGATACAGGAGCAAAGACCCCGTTTTCCTCCACGCCGACTGCCTCCTGAAAACGCACCTGTAATACCACGGTCCGATGGTTTCCGCCGTCTGCCGCCGGATCCTGGGTAACTTGCACGAGGCCGAGGACGAGGTCATCCGTAAGGGGATGGAATCCGCCCCAGGGCAGCTACTGCGGTCGATCCGACCCACGCGGCGGCCGCTGCTGAAACGTTGAACGGTGAGAAACCGAAATCGCGGCCGCCGTCTGTTGCGCAGCGACAGGTTCGGCCGTGATCGCAACACCTGGCTATTCGAAATTCGCGGTTCTCAGGCGTTGCCATTCCGTCGGCTGGCCTGAGGCGAAATCGAATTGCATTTCGACAGCAAAGGTGACATTCGTTTTCCCTTCCCATCGCTCCATTTTGATGAACGGTGGCGGATCACTCGCCTGCGGCGGCAATGCGCAGTCTGGGCCGAAGCAGGGACTTCGGTAGCCATTTGTCGCCAGTTCCACATACCCGAACCGCTCCTCCCTCCGAATCACGCCGGATTGAATTCTGGTTAGGTCAAGATGCTGAACCTTCCAAGAACTATCATCGCCCCAGACGCACCCCCAGACAAACCCGAACTCGCCGGAGGGCCATTCGCTGTCAGCGTTCCAATACTCGCTGCCGGGGATGACGGACTCGTCGTGCAGGTCCCACCAGTCCGGGACGTAGAACCCGACCGGGCAGAACCCCATGGACGAGAGGGGCTCCTCAGCGATCACACGACCGGTCGCGAGGTCCAGGATCGATGTCCCCGTGTACTGCGGAGAGATCAACGCGAACTCCCGACCGCCCTGGCGGAACGGCTCGAATGTTTGCAGCAGGCCGTAATTCCGCTCGTACTCACACACCTTTTCCGGTTCGCCCCCGGCTTCGGCGCGTCGGAAGACCTCCACCACAGTGCCAGCAATC
>DASZFN010000531.1:0-10755 GCA_035939715.1 Gemmataceae bacterium
GGAGGTTCGCCACGTTGCGGCGCCAACGTTCTATGATTCTTTGCTGGCTTACAGCCCGGATGGCAAGCATATAGCCTGCAAAGGCTCGAACCCCCACCATCTATGCTTGCGCGATGGCTCGACCGGCGTCGTGGTGCGTCAATGGAAGGCGCATGAATCCGTGATGCAGCACCTCTCCTTCTCGCCAGATGGCAAATTCCTCGCCTCTCAATGCCGTCCCTCGCAGCCTGGAGAAATCGAGCGCAGCATCAAGCTCTGGGACGCAGCAACCGGCCGGGAACTGATGCGGTTTGATTTTCAAGACCGGTACATAACCTCCACGGCAATCTCCTTTTCACCGGACAGCAAAGTAGTCTACGCCTGGGACTGTCCCTTCACGCGTGGCTGGAGCACGGAGACGGGGCGAGAGATCCCCCGCATCACCAACCGCTTCCGCGGGATCCGCATGTTGCACGCGCTGGCCCCGGATGGCAGGAGCATGATTGCTTCCGATTTGCGTCGGGACCCGCCGAGTCCCCCGGTCAAAGCAGAAGGTGCGCCCGTGCCGCCATTTGCTCTCTATGAAGTGAGTACCGGTAAGGAACGGCTGCGCTTTAAGGACATTCCACCGGACAGCAACACCCTCGTTTGTTTCGTCTTTTCTCCCGACGGCCGTTTTGTTGGCGTCGGGGGCCTTGGCGAGCCGCAGCAAATCTATCTCTGGGATACGCGTACAGGAAAACGTCTCGCCGTGCTGGACGGACATAATGGCTGGGTCACGGATCTCGCGTTCGCGCCTGACGGCAAAACACTGGCCTCGGCAAGTAACGACACAACCGTGCTGCTCTGGGACATGACCAAGTATCTTCACGATCGTCCTGACCAGCCACTGCGAGCGCCGGCGGACATGGAGCGCTCCTGGACCGATCTCGCCAGCGCCGACGCCCGCAAAGCTTATCAAGCCATTCTCGCACTGGCCGATACGCCGCGGCTGACGGTGCCCCTGCTTCGCAGCCGACTTCAGCCGGCACCCACCTCGGCCACGGCCAGCGTAAGCAAATGGATCGCAGACCTGGATAGCGCCCACTTCGCCGATCGCGAAAAGTCCGCCCGGGCTTTGGAGGCCGTCGGAGAACTCGCGGTTCCCGAGTTAGAGAAGGCCCTGCGCAATCCTGCCTCGGCAGAGGTTTCGCGGCGAATTGAAACGCTGCTGCAAAAAGTGCAAGCCGGTGTCATCCAGCCCGATGTCCTGCTTTCTCTTCGCGCCGTCGAGGTTCTGGACCGAATCGGCACCAAGGACGCTCGTGCCGTGTTAGCATCGTTGGCCCAAGGTGCCCCCGAAGCCCGTCTGACGCGGGAAGCCAGAACCTCCCTGTCACGGCTTGACCTCTTGAAGAGGAGATAACCGACGAGCATTTCTAGTTCGCCCGGATGCACCGATTTTATGCCGAAGCGTGGCTAACAATCGCTATGAATGTGTGCGCGAATCTGCAGTACCTTAGCCCGCCGCGCAAGTTTTGAAGGTGCACTTTTCTCTATAGCCTTGGTCTCGCCGGACCCCTGCCGGCTCGTCCGGCAGGTGAACCAGTTCGGGGCTAGCAGGCGTTATTCTCATCGTAGATAGTTACATGCCGCATAGCCTTTTGACGTGCCTCGAGTCTCACTGTGAATCCGATTCATAAGATGGCTACCGTGCTCTGTGCGCGTCGTTTCTTCTTTTCGTTGCGCGAGTAACTGTGACATGAACCGAATTATCTGTCTCGTTGGTGTCTTCTTGAGCGCGGCTGTCGCGACCGCTGGTGAGGGAACCTTACCGGCGCCTCGGGTCACCGGTCTAAAGAATCCGCAAGGCATCGTCGTGGGCGGCGACGGCCGCGTCTATGTCAGCGTGGCGGGCGAAATCGGCAAGGATGGCGATGGCGCCGTCATGGTCATCGAACAGGGTAAGGCCGTTCCATTTGCCACGGGCCTCGACGACCCGCGCGGACTGGCGGCCTATCAGCAATGGTTGTTCGTGGCCGACAGGAATCGCATCTGGCGCATCGACAATCGGGGCAAGGCGACGCTGTTTGCAGGGGCGGGCGCTTTTCCCTCTTCGCCGATGCTCTTGAACGGCCTGGTCGCGGATCCGGAAAGCGGCTTCCTGTATGTCGCTGCGGCCGGGGAACCGGCCCCTCGGGACGAAGCCCGGAGCGCGGCCATCTATCGCGTCAGCCCTCAGGGCAAGGTCAGCACCGTGGCTGACGCCAAGAGCTGGCCGGGATTACGGCTTCCGACCGGAGTCCAGCTCGATGGCGCTTCCCATCTTGTTATCACGGACCCCCTCACGGGGGAATTACAGCGGATCAAGCTCGCGGATCGGACTACGGAGAAGCTCGCAGAACAACTGGGCGGCGCACAAGCGCTGGCCTGGGACCGCCATGGCCGGCTTTACGTCAGTGCGAAGACCGGCACGATCTGGGGCATCGCCCGGCCCGGCGACAAGCCCGTGCAACTGGCATCCGGCTTCAAGGATCCGGCCTCCCTTTGTCTGGATCCTGGCGGGCGGGCGATTCTCGTTGCGGATGCGTCCGCCGGGACCATCACTGCCTTGCCCACCACCATACCGCGGGTGGAAGTAGACGAATCGCCTCTTCCCCTTGAATCCGCGCTGGCATTTCCCAATCTCAAGTGGGCCGGCTGGAGCGCAGAGAGCGCCACGGGAGCGGTCACCGCCCTTCGCCCCTTGCTTCTCACGCACGCGGGCGACGGCAGCAACCGGATCTTTGTCGCCACCGAACATGGCGTCATCCACGTTTTTGCCAACGATCAGAAAGCCGCCCAAACGCAGGTGTTCCTCGATTTGCAGGATCGCGTCAAGTACAACGACAACGAAAACGAAGAAGGTTTTCTCGGCCTGGCTTTCCACCCGAATTACAAAAACAACGGCGAGCTCTTTGTCTTCTACACGACGAAGAAGGCCAGGCGCACGAATATCCTGTCCCGGTTTCACGTGAGCCGGGACGATCCCAACCGCGCGGACCTCGCCTCGGAGGAAGAAATCCTCCGCGTGGTGCGGCCCTTCTGGAACCACGACGGCGGCACGCTCTGCTTCGGTCCCGACGGCTATCTCTATGTGGCCCTGGGGGACGGCGGCGCGGCCAACGATCCGTTCGGCAACGGCCAGAACCTCAAGACGCTGCTCGGCAAGGTGCTGCGCCTCGACGTGGATCACAAGGACGCGAGCAAGAATTACGCTGTCCCTAAAGACAATCCCTTCGTCACTGTCAAGGATGCCCGGCCGGAGATCTGGGCGTACGGGCTCCGCAACGTCTGGCGCATGGCCTTCGACCGGCCGACCGGCAAGCTCTGGGCGGCGGACGTGGGCCAGAATCTCTACGAGGAAATTGATTTGCTGACCGCGGGCGGCAACTATGGCTGGAACCGCCGCGAAGGACTGCATCCTTTTGGCGCCAAAGGCTCGGGGCCGCGTCCGGAGTACATCGAGCCGATCTGGGAGTATCACCACGACACCGGCAAATCGATCACCGGCGGGCTCGTGTATCGCGGTTCGCGTTTGCCGCAACTGGCCGGCGCCTACGTCTACGGCGATTACGTCTCCGGCAAGATCTGGGCTCTCCGCTATTCCGACGCCACCAAGCGCGTCGTCGCCAACCATCCCATTCGCGATCGCGGCGTGCCGATCATGTCCTTCGGCGAGGATGAGCAGGGCGAGATTTATTACATGACCTACACGACATCGGGCCAGGGCATCTACTGGTTTGTGCCCGAGGCCAACGGCAAGACCAAGAGCCTGAAATAAAATGGGGACTGGCTCGGCAGGACGCCGTGCCTGTCCCCATTCTTATTTCAGGGCGACTTTCGGTAGCATCGCGCTTGTAATGTCGCCTTTCGCTCCGCGAAAGGCGATAAACTGAGACTCTACCCGGCTTTCGCAAGCATACTGAGCGTCCAGTGGCGAGATTAACTCAGGCCCCCGTCATCGGCCGGCTGGCGCCATCCCCGACCGGCGCGCAGCACGTCGGCAATGCGCGAACGTATCTGATTGCCTGGCTGTCCGCGCGTGCCCAGGGCGGCCGCATTGTTCTGCGCCTCGAAGATATCGATTCGCCGCGCATCAAGGCCGGCGCCGCCGAGCAGGCGCTGGAGGACCTGCACTGGCTGGGTTTGGATTGGGATGGCGCGCCGCTCATTCAGACGCAGCGGCTCAGCCTGTACGAGCATGCGCTCGGGCAACTGCAAAGCCGTGAGCGGGTCTATCCATGTACGTGCAGCCGCAGCGACGTGGAACAGGCGGCGAGCGCGCCGCACGCCGAGCACGAAGGCCCGGTTTATCCGGGCACCTGCTCCCATCGGCAAGTCGCCGATGCCGATGCGCTGCAGGGCACGCCTTATTGCTGGCGTTTTCGTGCGGATTCCTCAGCCAGCGCCTTCGTGGACGGCTTTCGCGGCCAGGTGCGGATCGATGTGCCGGTGGCGGGCGGAGATTTCGTGGTCTGGAAATCGGCCGGGACACCGGCTTATCAATTGGCCGTTGTCGTGGACGATGCGGCCCTGGGCGTAAGCGAGGTGGTACGCGGCGACGACCTGCTCCTCTCGACGCCGCGGCAGTTGTTGCTTTATGCCGCCCTGGGGCTGACGCCCCCTCGCTTTGTGCATGTGCCGCTCGTGGTAGGGCCGGACGGCCGCCGCCTGGCGAAGCGCCATGGCGATACCCGCTTGGCAAGCCTTCGCGGCGCCGGTGTGCCGCCGGATGCGCTGCTGGGGCTGCTGGCCTGGTCGTGCGGTTGGCTGAAAGAGATTGAACCCATCACCGCGAAGGACTTGCTTTCTCTTTTCCGCCTGGACACCATACCGCCGAGCGCATTCGTGTTGGAGCCGCAGCTTCTGCGCAAGATCGGCTATGGCAGGCAGTAAAGCTGCTGTCCCCTTTTTTCAACGGCTTGTAAGGGCTGCTAGGCAACGGCTCAAATTTGTCGGCCCAGTCATCCTTGACAGGCGAAGTCGACTGGATTCTAATGTCTCCTAAAGGATTAGGTGTGGTGTCAATACAGATGTCGCTAAACGAGACGATCAGCCATGAACGATTCAGAAACACGCCGCGAAGAACCAGCCCGGCCGCGCCGCCGGCGTCTGCGGCTCAGCCTGGGTTGTGTCCTGCTGGCCGCCATCGCTCTGGTGGTCGGCGCTTACTTCTACAGTTCTTACGAGGCCGAGAAGCGGCTGCAGGCGGCCATTGCGGCGGCGGACCGGGACGATCCTTACTGGCGCCTGGAGGATCTCGAGGCCCAGCGCGAGGCCATCCCGGACGGCAAAAACAGCGCTTTGATCGTCAGGGCGGCAGCGCAGCTTGTGCCCAGCGGGGGGTACAACTTCACCTCCATGCAGGCGCATTCCTCACGACAACTCGATGAAGAGCAGGTGCGCATCCTGCGCACCAAGATGAAGGAAGCGACGGCCGCCCTGGCACAGGCGCGAAAACTCAAGGACTTTCCACAAGGCCGCTACCCGGTGGCCAGGAGCGAGGACGCGGTTTCCACTCTGCTGCCGCATGCGCAACGGGTGCGCGAGTTAGCCAACTTGCTTTCGGCGGACGCCATGCTGCGCGCCCACGACAAGGACCTGGACGGCGCCCTGGAATCGTGCCTGGCCAATCTCAACGGGGCGCGGTCCTTAGGAGACGAGCCGACCTACATCTCAGCCCTGGTACGCGTGGCGGTTCGAGCGGTCACCCTGGGCAGGCTGGAACAGGTTCTTAGCCAGGGTGAGCCTTCCGAGGCCGCCCTGGCTGCGACCCAGAAGGCATGGGAAAGGGAAGAGCAGTTCCCGCTTCTCCTTGCCGCCTCGCGGGGGGAGCGTGCTCTCGGCGACCGTGCCGTTTTGGCCTTGCAAAATGGCAAGATGAGCGCGACCACCCTCCTCGGAGGCGGACCGGGCTCAGGCGTAACCGGAAACGGATCGGTAGATAGGATCATTAATTATCTCCGAATCGGCTCACTCCCAGGCAATCGAGCCGCCCTCCTGGAACTTCACCACGACCTTATTGAAGCCGCCCGGTCGCCGGAGATGGAGCGCAAAGAGCGCTTCGATAAGATCCGTGTCGAAAGCGTCAAGCTGCCGTGGCTTGCGCGACTCCTGGTTCCAGCGGCGGACAAGGTAGCCCAGGCCATGAGCCGCAGCGCCGCGCAGATGCGCACCATGATCGCCGCCCTGGCCGCCGAGCGCTATCGCCAGGCGCACGGCCGCTGGCCGGAATCGTTGGCTGCCCTGGTTCCGCAATACCTGAAGGAAGTGCCCCTCGATCCGTTCGACGGCAAGCCGCTGCGTCTGCGCCGACTGAGCGACGGACTCGTGATCTACTCGGTAGGCCTGGATGGACAGGACAACGGCGGCGCGCTCGCGAATAATATCGCCCCGGGAACCGATATCGGCGTGCGGCTCTGGGACATCGAACAGCGCCGTCAGCCGCCGGAGCCAAGCCAACCTGAGGACAACGGGGGAAACAACTGAATCGCGGACTTGGAATCTTCACCACAACGAGGAAACCGCGCCCATCAAGGACGGCGCCGCCGCTTTCTTCTGAACGGCAGCGATCGATAAGTGCCAGGGTGATTTCCGGCCTTACTGCGCAAGACCTTCTACACTTCCCGTTCTAGATAAGATAATGCGTAGCTTGATTTGGGGCGCATTTTGAGGCCGCAACAACCATCCTGATTTCCCTTCGGAGCTCCTCATGGCAATTTCGACCTCTCCCGGGAAGGGCTTTTCCTCCGGCCGCCGGGCCAGGCCCCTGACGCTTCTCAAGCCATCTCTTGAGTTGCTCGAAGATCGGCTCTTGTTGAACGCTGGAGCCCTCGACCAGAGCTTCGGCATGGGCGGCGAGGTCACGACCGACTTCGGCGGCACCGACTTCGGCGCCAGAGCTTTGCTTCAGACGGACGGCAAGATTGTCGAGGTCGGCTCAACACTGTCTGCCAGCTCCTCGCGCTTCGCTCTGGCCCGGTATAACCCGGATGGCAGCCTCGACGCATCCTTTGGCGCCGGCGGCAAGGTCACCAGCCCGTTGGGCGACGCCGCGGACGCGGTGCTCCAGGCCAATGGCGACATCGTCGTGGCCGGTGGACAAGAATCCGGAGGACAGCAGGGCGGACCCGTTGTCGTCGCACGCTATACCGCCGGCGGCGCCCTGGATAGCACGTTTGGCACAGGCGGTGTTGTGACCACCGGCATTGTCGAGGTTGCCAATGCCGGTCTGGCCATTCAAGCGGATGGCAAGATTGTCCTTGCCACCTCAAGTAACCTCGTTCCACCCGGCATTCCGACGATTGTGCTGCAGCGCTACAACGCCGACGGCACGCTCGACGCGACCTTCGGCTCCGGCGGCAAAGTTACCGACGTCGGACAGGTCACCAACAAGGTCCTCCTTCAGCCGGACGGCAAGATCATCATCGCCGGCACCGGCGTGCGCACCATGACCTCCAGCGACACGGCGTTCTTTGTCAAACGCTATGACGCGGACGGCAGCGTGGACCAGAGCTTTCAGCAGACGGTGAACCTCGGCCTCGGTTCCAACGGCGCCGAAGATTTGGCCCTGCAAGCCGACGGCAAGATCGTGGCCCTCGGTTTTTCCAGCAACAGGACGGTCCTGGTCCGCCTGAACGCGGACGGCAGCCTGGACGCCGGCTTTGGCGTCAATGGACAGGTGCTGACCGGCGCCGGCGGAGCCATGGGAGCCCTGGCCCTTCAACAGGACGGCGATATTGTCCTGGCGGGCATCAGCGAGAATGCGCTTCTCGTCGCGCGTTACCTGCCCGACGGCAGCCTGGAGACGCGCTTCGGCGTGGCCGGCACCGCCAGCGCCCCATTCCCGCAAGGGATTGTGGCCGAGGATGTGAAGGTACAGACCGACGGCAAGATCGTCGTCGCCGGTTGGGCGAGCAAGTTCCCTGTGGTGTCCTTCGCTGTGGGCTTCGACACCAGCGACTTTGCTCTCGTGCGCTTTGTGGGCGGCCCCGCCGCTCCCCTTTCGGGCATGTCGAGCCAGCGCTTCGTCCAACAGCTTTACCTCGATGTGCTGGCACGCGTGGCCGACCCGCAAGGGCTCGCCTTCTGGAGCGGCCTGGTCGATCGGAGCTTCGCCACGCGCGCCCAGGTTGCTGCTGCGATTGCCGGCAGCCACGAAGCGCACGCGCTGATCGTGCAGGGGCTTTACCACAAACTGCTGCTCCGCTCTGCGGACCCGTCGGGGCAAGCGACCTGGACCGGCTTCCTGGATGACGGCAGCACGGCCGAGCAGCTTGCCGCCATCCTGATGGGCTCGGATGAATACAAGAACCGCGATGTCGTCACGCCCACGGGCTTTGTGGATGCTCTTTATCGCGATGTCCTCCATCGCTATGCCGACGCGGCGAGCGTACAGGTCTGGCAGCCGCTGGTCGACCGTGGCATTCCGCACGCAGCCATCGCGGCAGCATTCCTGGCCACGCTGGAGTCGGACCGGGACAAGGTCGAGGAACTCTACCACCGCTTCCTGCACCGCCCGGCCGACGCCGCGGGCCTAACCGGCTTCGTGAATGCCCTGCAGGCGGGAGCGACCAGCGAGCAGGTCATGGCCGTGCTGCTGGGCTGGGATGAGTATCTTCAATTGACGCAGCGCTGAGAAAGCGATCAATAGAGTACGATGCCATTTTCTTGGCCGTTGGCTGCCCTGTTCCGCAATACCTGAAGGAAGTGCCCATCGATCCGTTCGACGGCAAGCCGCTACGTCTGCGCCGGCTGAGCCACGGACTCGTGATCTTCCTCACATCGCGCTTGCAGGTTCCCCAGAACGCAAACCTCCAGGCTCAAGAATCCAGGCCTAGGGCCATTGACATCGTGATGTAGTGACGTTATGATGTCATTATGTCATATGCATCAGCTCATCAGGCGGCTGATGTTGCCGTGACGCCGCAGACGCGCGAGGCAGAATCGATGGCCACTGTCACCCCCTTGATCGACCCCAGCAACGCCATTCCTCTTTACGCCCAGGTCGAGGCGGTGCTCGCGTCGGACGTCGCCGACGGCACGCTGTCGCCGGGCAGTCAATTGCCGACGGAAAACGACCTGATCGAGCGCTTCGGCGTCAGCCGGCCGACGGTCCGCAAGGCCGTCCAGAACCTGGTCAGCCGCGGGCTGGTCGAGATCCAACGGGGCAAGGGAACTTACGTCACGCGGCCGAAAATCACGCAGGAACTCACCGCGCTGACTGGCTTCGTCGAGGACATGCAGGCGCTGGGACGCAACCCCACAGCGCGCCTGATCGATAAGCAACTCGTCGCGGCGGACAAGACGGTGGCTCACCAGCTCGCTCTGCCGGCGGGCTCTCTCGTCGTGCGCATCCGGCGTGTGCGCCTGGCCGACGGCGAGGCCGTCTCCTTCGACGAGACCTATCTGCCGCGCGAGGTCGGCGAGCAGGTCATCACCAATGACCTGGAAGTCGAGCCGATTTTCTCGCTCCTGGAGCAGAAGTACGACCTGCCCCTGGTCGAGGCCGAGTACCGGCTGGAGGCCGTGGCCGCCGAACCTGCCGTGGCAGAGGCCCTGGGTGTCGAGACCGGCAGCGCGCTCTTCCTGATCGAGCGAACCTCCTACTGCGTCGGGCCCCGGCCGGTCGATTACGAAAAGCTCTATTACCGGGGCGACATGGTCCGGTTCGTGACCCGCCTGGCCCGCAGAGGTGAAAAAATGGGGACTGGCTCCGGCCGTACCTCGTAAAACCTTGGTATTTTCAAAGTCCGGCCGGTGCCTGTCCCCATTTTTTCACACCTCGGAGAGGGAAACGGAGGGGAAGTAACATGGATCCCGGAGTTGGCTTGTGGCTATTCGGAGTGGCGCTCGGCGCCAGTGCGCTGGGCGGTATGCTCGGCATGGCCGGCGGAATCTTCGTCGTGCCCATCCTGACGATGTTCGGGCACATCGACATCCGCAGCGCCATCGGCGCCAGCATCGTCTCCGTGATCGCCTGCTCGTGCGGCAGCGCCTCGCCCTTCCTCAAGGGCGGCCTGGTTAACATCCGGCTCGCCGTCGTCCTTGAGACGGCCACTACGCTCGGGGCACTGACCGGCGTGCTCCTGGTCGGCATCATCCCGACGGCGTACCTGTTTATCCTGTTCGCCTTGATCCTGGCTCTGTCAGCCCGGCAGATGCTGGCGCGGCGGGGCGAGAGGGCCGCTGCCGCGACGACGCCCGACACCTGGGGATGGGCCGGCGCGCTCCGGCTGGACGCGAGCTACCCCGACCGCGGCCAGAGCGTGGAGTACCGGGTCCAGCGCCTGCCACTGGGCATGCTGCTCATGTACGGCGCGGGCCTGATCTCGGCCCTGCTGGGGATCGGCAGCGGCGTGCTGAAAATCCCCGCGCTGGATACCGCCCTCCGCCTTCCCATCAAGGTCTCCGCCGCCACCTCCAACTTCATGATCGGGGTCACGGCCGCCGCGAGCGCCGGGGCATACTTCCTGCGCGGCGACATCGTCCCGGCCATAGCCGGCCCCGTGGCCCTGGGGTCTGTCGTCGGTTCACTCATCGGCGCACGCATTCTCATGGCAGTATCAAACGAGAGGATTCGCCTCCTTTTCGTCGTGGTGCTCGTGGCGCTGGCGCTCCAGATGGCCCTGAGCGGCTTCGGCATCAAGCTGGGAGGGCCTTCGGAATGAGCGAAGAGGCCGTCAAGCCTCCCCAGCTGGAATTGCTGCTGGCAGCGTTGCTGCTTTACGGGACCTGGCTGGCGTCCGCGGTGAC
>DASZFN010000532.1:0-4380 GCA_035939715.1 Gemmataceae bacterium
CAACAATGTTCGCTTGCAAGACGCCCACTTCTTCGAACTCGTGGAGGCGTATAAACAATCGGTGTTGACCGCCAATCAAGAAGCGGAAAACGGCCTGGTGACTTTCCTCAGAGCCCAGGAACGATACAAGTTGCAGAAGAAAAGCGTGGATGCCGGCAAGGCGGCTCTCGATACGGTGTACGTGCTGTGGGATGGCGGCGCCGTCGATTTCACCCGCGTCGCACAGTTGCTCCAGAACCAGGTGGTGCTGGAGGACACGCTGGCGCAGGTGCAGGGCGAAATCTCGACGGGCCTGATCAGCGTCTACAAAGCGCTGGGCGGCGGCTGGGAGATCCGCTTAACCGGTTGCACACCCGGCGTGGCTCCCGTGGCTCCCGTGGGAGATGAGTTGTTGCCTGTCCCACGGAAGCTTGACGGCGGCGAGGCGCAGCGGCCGCCCATCCGCAGTAAGCTGGGGACGCCAGCGGCCGAATGAGGCCCGTCGCCGGGAGGCCGAGGCTCCTGCCGAACTAATACCTCTTTTTTCACGTCATTACTTCTTCCGCCGCGGCTTGCCTGGCGCGGCAGTGCGCCCGGCGGTCAGCCGGTCAAGGTACTGCCGGACGTGCTCGATCTGCTCCGTGGATAGACCCGCCAGGCGTTGCTCCGGCGGCAGCGACTTTAGCAGTTCTCGACGTTCCTCAAGTGGTAGTGACTGGAGGATTTTCCGGCGCTTCTGCACCTCCAGCAAACTCAGGACATGCTCAAGCCGTTCAGGTGGCAAGTGCTCCAATGCGTCGCATTGTTCTTCTGGAGATAGCGACTCCAGAACTTCCTGGCGCTCCTTCGGCGTGAGTTTCGAGAAGTGCTCCTTGACATACTGGCGGTTGAAGTCCTCCATCGTGAATGACACGGCAAAGCCCTCCCCTCGAAGTTTCTCAAATAGCTGGCCGAGTAGCCGACTCGTCTGCTCCGACCGGCGCTGGTAGGCGCTGCCGCCGAAGTCAACCAAGTTCGGCGCGGCGCTGAACAGGTGCAGGGGGGCGTTGTGCGCCTCTTGCGGCAACTCTCCGGCCACAGGGCCGTCTGCTGAAGCGGCTTGTTCGCCGGGGTGCTTCATGAACCCAAACCTCGCCGCTGCTTCAGCAGCACTCGACGGTTACAAAAACCTCCGCGAAGCGGTGCGACTTGAGCGATTCTTTCTCGATCAGGTAATAGATGCGACCGCAGTCGTGCCAGGTTGCGCCAATTCCGCTTTCCGGATAGCCATATCTGGACAAGCCCGCGTCCGATGAGACCTGTAGCAGCAACCTCTCCCTCTCCCCCATTCCGCAGGCCTGGATGAACTGCGCATGGCCGAGCAGGCGATGTACGGCATAACCCCGCCCGTATGTGGTGGGGCGCTCGTAGCCCTACGCTGCGGCCACTCTATCCTCGAGTTCGTCCCACAGTTCAAGGTGGTCGCTCAGACCGAGATCATATGGCGAGGATACCGTCCATTCGAGGTTGGGGACGAGGTTGAAGCCCCGGTAGAGCTGGTCTGCCGGAAGGCCGGGTGGGACCGTTGCCCGGCGCAACTGCGTGCCTTGAGTGAACAGGACAGCTGCGACATCGTCGTCTCCGATGCCGCCGTCAAAGAAGAAGTAGAGCATTCCGGACTTCGGAAGGAGTTGCTCCTGATCTGCAAAAGCGATCTCGGTCAGGTTGACCTGGAGCAGGAAAGACAAAGGCGTGCCGGGAAGGGCGACCGGAGGGGCATCGGTTTGCGCGTATGTGGACAGGCGCGGCCATTCGACGCCCTGCGGCAGGTCAGGCAACCCGCCAATCCGGCAACCGCCGACGCGCTCCTCTTCTCCGGTCTTTGGCTGTTGCGCGACCAGACGAATGGAGGGCAGCAGACTCCCCAGCACGGCCTCGACCACGACATCTGGAGTGCCCTGCTGGCGCGCCGTTGTCCAGATGACATCGGCAACACGTTTGTCCATCTTGGCTTACCCTACCCCTTCATTCTGCGAACGTTGAGCCTGAGCTGCCGGGGCCGCCCGTAGAAACGTTCAAGCGCGGAAAACCAGGATGGCGGCCCCGGTCAGCTCTAGGCTTTGGTTCGGCGCGGTTACTTCAATTCCTCTGCCCAAGTCAGCCGAAGCGCAAGACCGAGTTGCAGTCCCAATCCGGCGCAACACTGGACCAGCGAAACCGGGAACGCATAGAGCTTGGTACAGATGGTCGAACGGTCGAGTTCGACCTCCGGGCAGAGAGCGAGTGTAGCCGATCCCACCCCTGGCCATGTCGTGAGCCGGGACAGAGCGGCGCGATTTTCGTCCAGAAATCGGGCCGCAACCTCGAACTGCTGCTCCAGATTGAATTCCAACTCGTCCCCGAGCCATCGATTGAATCCCGAACTTTCCCAGGACCATCCACCCGATCCGTACTTCTCGCCGCGCCGAAAGACGCGGTCGCAGTGCAGCCCCGTCGCCGCGAGGAACGCATCGACATCAAACGTCTGCCCACACACGAAAAGTTGCGGTCTCATGCGCCCGTTGTCTCACCGAACTGGTTATTGACCTGACCGGCGCCGGTCAGCATAAACACGGCGCCGGTTAGCATAATTCCTGGGCCGGTCAGCATAAACACCGCGCATCATCTGACGCTGTTTCAGGAGTGCCGTCAAGCTTATTTCGCCGCCGCCGCCGCTGTTGGGCGCAGGCGTGCCAGTAGCGACGATTGGACGCACCCAAGATCGTCACACAGCTCTTTCTGTGCAGCCGAACCTTGTGGACGTCGAGTTTCCGCGGCTTCACGGCCGGACAGGTGCCTTGCCCTCCCGAGAAACCGCGACTTTCGCCCGATCGCCATGGCGGCGAAGCAGGTAGAAGAACACCGGCGTCAGGAAGACGCCGAAGAACGTCACGCCCAACATGCCGCTGAAGACGGCAAGGCCGAGTACCCGGCGCATCTCGGCCCCGGCGCCGCGACCCGTCTCGTTGGGCGAGACGGCCGCTTCAGCCCATCAACCGCCTTGCCCGAAATGTGTGGAGTACGGTATCCTATTCGTACCACGTACACCTGTTTACCGAAGGAGAAAAGTCGTGTCCAAGAAGAAAGCAAAAGCCCCTTCGGAAAACGGACGCCCTCCGCACCGCAAACTCACTGCCGAGGAGTCGTTGCAGCGGATGAAGGAATTCGATCAGCGAAAGGAGTCGTTCGTTGCCGCTCTCCGCAAAAGCAAGGATCGAGGTGGTATACTCTGAGAGGAGGCCAGCTATGCAAACCGTTTATGTCAAATTCCTGACCGAAGACGACCGGGCGAAGGGTTTCTTCGAACTCGCCAAGCGCTCGGGTATAGGCAGTTTGCCAGGGCAGGTGTATCAAGTCCCGCTGGCAGCATTGCCAATTCTGGATGAGATCCACATTGATTATCGCCGGGCCACGGATGCGGAGGTGAAGGACGCCCATGATCAGGTTCGAAATCCTTCTGCCGCTGTTCTATAACGACGGGCGTCCGATTGAACCCGAAAAGTTCCTGGCCACGGACGACGAAATCGTGCAAGCGTTCGGCGCGACCAGCACGGACCAGGTCACTGTTCGCGGGAAATGGAAATATCAGAGCATCGTTTATTCCGATCAGCTGATCCGTGTCCGAGTTGACGTGGAGGATACTTCGGAGAATCAGAACGCGATGCGGCTTCTGAAGGAGACGCTGAAGGCACGCTTCGAACAGCTCGACATCTGGATCACGGCACATCGAATCGACATCATTTAACCCGGACCTTGACCTCCAAATGCGAAACACTCCAGCCCTCAAGGCGATTCGCAGCCGCTCGCAGCGGCAGCGTGCAGATGGCCTGCTCGGACGCGCCGTCCAACCCCCTCATTCTCTCTGTTGCGCCGCGACTTTCGCCCGATCACCATGGCGGCGAAGCAGGTAGAAGAACACCGGCGTCAGGAAGACGCCGAAGAACGTCACACCCAACATGCCGCTGAAGACGGCAAGGCCGAGTGCCCGGCGCATCTCGGCGCCGGCGCCGCTGGCCAGGACCAGCGGGACGACGCCGAGGATGAACGCGAACGACGTCATCAAGATGGGCCGGAGCCGCAGCCGCGCTCCTTCCAGGGCCGCCTGCAAGCGCGGCGCCCCCGCTTCCTGGCGCTGCCTGGCCACCTCGACGATGAGAATCGCGTTCTTGCTGGCCAAACCGACCAGCACCACGAAGCCGATCTGCGTGAAGATATTCACATCCAGCCCGGCCAACGTCACGACGGTGATGGAGCACAACAGGCACATCGGCACCACGAGAATGACCGCCAGCGGCAGCGACCAGCTCTCATACTGCGCCGCCAGCACCAGGAAGGCAAACAGCACCGCGAGTCCGAATACGAAGAGCGAGGTGTTGCCCGCGC
>DASZFN010000533.1:0-1945 GCA_035939715.1 Gemmataceae bacterium
TGATGGTCGGGAATCCCGGCGAGACCGACGCGGACTCCAAAGCCACGCTCGATCTACTCTACGAGGTGGAGCGCCGCGGGCTGTTCGCCTTCTTTGTTCCCTCCATTTTCACGCCATTGCACGACACGCGGCTGGCGAACAAGAAAGGTGTGGTCGAGAGCCGGGAGCTGACGCCACTGCAATGGCAGATCATGATGAAGTGCTGGAAGATGAGCCTCAAGCCGGCCCTCCATAGCTGGTGGGGGCCCATGGCGTGGCGGCTGGGCGCGCTCTTCGTCTGGCTATGGAAACTGCGCAAGATGAACGGGCCGAACTTCACCTGGCCGCTGCTGCTGTTTGCCAGCGCTCTGCCTGAAGGGCTGATGGCCCGGATGGGCAAGATCTACCGCGGCCGGCCGCTCGCCATCAAGAGCCGGAAAGAATTGCTGGCGACCATTAAGCCGCAGCACTGGAAATACCTGCGCGAGGATACCGGCGACCTTCCCGAGGGATGGGCGCCCGCCCCTGCCCAGGCGTCGCTGCGCGTCTTACCCGCAACCGTCCGCCAACCGTAACTTCGGTCGACACCCCGCCGCCGTTACTTGACGCGAAGTGTTGGCAAGTGTTACCCTTATCCCCGTTAAGTACTTGGATACTTTCGCTTTATCGCAGCCTGGGGAATGCTGCAACCTTGTGATTCGGAGCTAAAACCATGGCATTTAAACTCAACGTGAATGGGCGGTCTACCACGGTGGACGTGCCGGCGGATACGCCCTTATTGTGGGTGATTCGGGATGTTTTGAACCTTCGCGGCACGAAATACGGCTGCGGAATCGGCCAGTGCGGCGCCTGCACCGTGCACTTGGGCGGCAAGGCTGTGCGCTCCTGCCAGACGCCCGTGTCCGCTGCTACGGCCCCCATCACTACTTTGGAAGGCTTGTCTGCCGATGGCACCCATCCGGTCCAGCTTGCATGGCAGGAAATCGATGTGCCGCAATGCGGCTACTGCCAGGCCGGCCAGATGATGTCGGCCGCCGCGCTCCTTGCCAAGAATTCCAAGCCGAACGACAAAGATATCGATACCGCGATGAACGGCAACCTCTGCCGCTGCGGCACATATCTGCGCATCCGGCAAGCCATTCACAAGGCGGCCTCGATTTATACCAATGCATCGGCGCGAACCGTGCAAACGGCCAGCAACGCGGGGACCAAGTAAGGAGACCATATGAAAACCATACGCATTGATCGTCGCTCCTTTCTTCGTGTAAGCGCGCTCGGCGGTGGCGGAGCGCTGCTCGCCCTTTATGTGAAGCCCCAGGCCTTCGCCCAGGGCCGTGGCGGACCGCCGCCTCCTCCGCCCGATGCCAATAACTACATCAAAATCGCCGCCGATGGCACGGTCACCATCATGGCCAAGAACCCCGAGGTTGGCCAAGGCGTCAAGACCATGCTCCCCATGCTCATCGCGGAGGAGCTGGATGTGGACTGGAAGTCGGTCAAGATCGAACAAACCGACTTCGACGATTCCAAATACGCCGGACAGATCGCTGGCGGCAGCACCGCGACGCCGCAGAACTGGACCCCCATGCGGCAAGTCGGCGCCGCGGGACGCGCGATGCTCATCACCGCCGCCGCTCAAACGTGGAGTGTGCCGGAAGCCGAATGCTCTACTGCCTCTGGGCGCGTTTATCATAAGGCTTCCAATCGCTCCCTGGGCTATGGCGAGCTGGCCTCGAAGCTGGCGGGCATTACGCCTCCCGCTTTGACCACCCTCAAGCTGAAAGATCCCAAGGATTACAAGATCATCGGCGTAACCCAGCCGCAGCGCGAGCTGCATAACATCGTCACCGGCAAGCCGATTTTCGGCATCGACGTCGCCGTGCCGGGCATGCTCTACGCGGCATTCGAGAAATGCGGCGTGTTTGGCGGCAAAGTCGCCAGCGCCAATCTCGATGAGATCAAGAAG
>DASZFN010000534.1:0-5538 GCA_035939715.1 Gemmataceae bacterium
TCCCCCCGGTGCGCAAGAGCGTGAACACCCCGCACGCCAGCAGGATTGCGGCGACCAACGACGCGCGCCGAGGTCCGCTGGAGAAGCGACGGCTGGCCGCCGCCCAGCACACCAGGGCGAGGCTCGAGACCAGTCAGTCGCGATTTGGACGCTACGAACGATACCGTTGCGCTGGGGTCCGCGAAAGCCGGGCCACTGGGCAACGGTCTTCGCTGCGGTCGGAGGCGACGGGCGTCTCCACCGCAAAGAACGAGCAACGCAGCCGGAAACACAAGCGACAAGAATGATTGCATAGTGCTCATAACTTTATGGGTCAGCCTGGGAAGGCGATCCAGTCGTCGCATGGGGCAGCTTCGACGCCATACGCACGGAACAACTCGAGCAGCGGCTGACCTGGGTCATCGATGCCACCAGGCATACGTGGCACAACTTCGGTAAGCGAATCTCCACACACGCAACGGCCAGAGAAACATGCGAGATCCGCGCTCGCTGCGGATGGATTAGAACTCTGTTCTAAAGACCTGTCAAGCGTCCGCAAGAAGGCAGGAGGCTGCCAGCCACGTCTCCTGGAATATTCTGGAACAGCCGTAGCGGCGCTCATTCTACCCATTGCTGATGCAATACAGGTGCCGGTCCGTGCGCAGCAGCAGCTGACCGTTGCTGACTGCTATTGAGGCATTAGCCCGGCTTTTGTCGTCTTCGAGCACGTTGTGCGCCAGCAGGTCAAACTTCGGCCGGGCCGCCACCACGTATACGCCATTGTGCTGCGAGACGAAGTAGAGTTTGCCATCGGCCAGAACTGGGGACGCGTAGATGAGGCCCGAAGCAGGCGCAAGCCTTTCGCTGTACACAAACTTTCCCGTGGTCGCCTCTTGGCAGTGGACAATCCCGCCGTTGTCACTGGCCCAATAGACGTGGCCGTCGTGATAGACCGGCGAGGAAACGTTGGACCCTTTACTCACCCGCCAGATGACATGGGTTTTGGTCACGTCGCCGCGGCCGCCAGCTCGGACTGCCAAGGAGGTGTGCCCTCCGCCAATGGCATAGACGATGCCATCGCGAGATACCACACTGGGGCAGACGTAGCGGTGGACTCCCTCCGCGCGCCATAGTTCCTTGCCGGTGTCCGGATTCAGTCCCAGCAGGCGATCCTGAACACTGATCACGAGTTCAAGCTCTTTCGAGGGTACCGTCACCAGCACGGGCGTGTTCCAAGCGCTGCTGATGCCGGGGGTACGCCAAACTTGCTTGCCTGTCATCTTGTCGAAGGCCGCGAGCGCGCCACTTTCGACGCTGGCATTTACAATCAGCAACTCCTTGTACAGCAAAGGGGACGCAGCCGAGCCCCAGCCGTTGATGCCTTTGCCTACGGTTGCATGCCAGAGTTCTTTGCCGTCGACGTCGAAACAGAACACCCCGGACTTGCCGAAGAACACATACAAGCGTTCGCCGTCCGTGACGGGCGTACTGGAGCTGTAGCCATGATACGCCCCTTCCCCAACGTATTTGTGCTCGGGCAAAACCGGCTTGAACTCCTTCGTCCAGAGGATCTTGCCACTGCCCTTGTCCACGCAGAGGACGTGCCGCCTAAGGTCGTCCATCTTGCCGGGATCCTTTGCCTCGTCGAGCGCGTACCCGGAGTAACACGTCAGGAAAATGCGGTTGCCCACCGTCACCGGACTGGATGTCCCCGGTCCAGGAAGCAGCGTCTTCCAGACGACGTTTTTCTGCGAAGACCATTCGACCGGCAGGCCCTTTTCCGCACTCGTGCCCAGGCCGCCTGGACCTCGGAACTGGCTCCAATCCGCTGCCGTGATGGTGCAGGCGCCGAGCAGCACAAGGATCACATGGGCAGGTCGGCGATAGCGCTGCATGGCGAAAACCTCCGGCAACTACGCAATGCATCAAATACAGGGGTTGATTTTACGCGCTTCATGAGCGCCTGCCAGGGCCTTTGTTTTTCGAATGGCAATTAGCAATCAGTGACGGCGCGGTTCGCCTTTTTCGGGTGGTGGGCGGGCAAGTGCGTGAGCAAATCTTCTGAGCATCCCAGCGTGTAACGCTGGAATGCACACTTCCGGCGATCACTTCTTTGGAAATCCGCTCGCTGTACCGCCACGAATCGCTGTTCGCGGGTCATCGGTTCGCAGGGCCAGGCAGTCCGGCGCGCCCTGCTCCAGGGCCGCCCGCGCCCAGGATTCCGTGGCGTGGGCCAGACAGTCGAGGACGGCACGGCCGCGCACCGCCTGTAGCCGATGCTTAATCAGTTCCAGGGCTGTCGCCGTCCGCGGACTGACCGCCAGCAGCGTCTTTCCCGCCTCCTCGAACAGCGGCGGACCGAGCTTCCGTGCGTCCTCCTCGCTCAGGGCCAGGTAATCCCGACACAGCTTCTCCGTTGCCGCGCCGGGACACTTCGCCAGCGCCGGGAAGATCACCATCTTCACGCGGAAGTCGGTCCAGGACCTCGGGTTGTTCCAGCGTGGGTCCACGACCGGTTGCAAGGCAGGGTCATCGCGCCACAAGGCGAAACGGGCGGTTTCGACCGCGTTTGGCGCACCCAGCAGAATCAAGGCGCGGAGTGCCATAGCACCGTCGAACCCGTGGTACATCCAATCCTTGTGCAGGCTCCGTTTGCGGACGCGTTCTTCCAGGGCCGCGAAGGCTTCCTTGGACGATGCCCGCGCCGCCAGCAGTTGCTCCGCCGCCCGGGCGCGAGCGCGAATGCGCCGCCCCGAAGCTGCCCGATCCGCCTCGGTCTCCGCAACGTGATCCCAATCGTCTGCGTTCCGGAGGAGCGCGACCAGGTCCGCCTCAGCGGCCGGCGCTGGCTCCTTGTCCGATAGTACCGGCCTCGGCGCCACGGGATCGCTCGACGGATTGCCAAGCTTGCGGCCGAGCGTCACGGCCGCAGCGCGCGGGTCATCGACGATCACGCCGTCGCCGGGCTTCTTCAGCACCGCGGCGACTGCGTTCGGGAAGACGTCTGCGTGGTCCGCGTACAAACCCGGCCCCTTATAGCGGAGCAGCTTGAGCCGCGGGTCTTGCAAGATGATGCCAGCGTTGTCGTCGTTGCAGAAGGCGACCTGGTCCCACATATCCATGCGCGTAAGCAGATCGGCGATGGCCTTGTCGAGTCCAGGCCGTTTGATGTCAAGGTGGATTAGCCCGCCATACCTGCGGTGCAGGTCGAAGACCTCGACGAGTGTGGGTATGCGGCACTGGTCGCCGAAGCGGCCGGGATCGCGGAAGCGGAAACGCTGCAGTTCCCCCCAAGTGTAATCGCCCGCATCCCCGTGCGCCTGGAGCAGCCGGTCAAGCATGTCGTCGTGGAACACGACTAGTATGCCGTCTCTGGTCGCGCGGATGTCGAACTCGTTACCGTCACCGCCCAACTCGAACGTGGCCCGGAACGACTCCAGGGTGTTTTCGTGGGCGTGCTCCGACGCGCCACGGTGGCAGATGACGACGACGCCCTTGCGGCGGCTGGCGACGATCTCATGCCGGCGAACCGCCTCGGCCGGCGTCTCGGCAGAGACAGGCGCAGCCGACGACGAACCGAACAGCCCGGCAGGCAAAAGCAACAGTGAGAGTGCAAGTATGCGGGAACGGATGCTCGTCATCAGCTCAAAAACTCCTTCGAGTGGTGGAATTGAAAGCTCAAAAAGAGATGTCCCGCTGAAACTCCCTCGGCGTCGCCCAGTCACCGAAGCAGCTAAGAGCGGGACTGCTCGACTATCGACGGGGCATTCGTGGAAGTCAAGAACTATTTTCTACGGACTGGACTGTTTGGAAGCGCCGCCCAGCGCCCGGCTCCGGCGATTCTCGAATCCCAGCCGCGTCCGCTGGGATACAGCCCCTGACCAATGGGCGACCACGGCGAACCGGCTCACCAGACGCAGATGATACTCACGCAAACACCGGCCCGGCTGTAATGCCAGAATTCGATTCACACGGCGCCGCCGGCACAGTAGACTCGCAAGCATCTCGCTTACTTACGACTCCAGGGCATGTCCCAGCCCAAGCTGTTCCGACGGGCGTCGAACCTCACTGACCCGAGAAAAGGAGCACAGCGATGAAATCCGTGAACTCAATTACCGCCGCGATGCTGGCGGCGTTCTTGCTATCGGGTGTCGCAGAAGCGCAACCCGGCCGCGGGCCGCGCCGCCCGGTGGTCGTCTCCCCTGAGGTGAAGACTGACCGACGCATCGTCTTCCGCGTTCATGCCCCCAAGGCGGAGACGGCCGGCGTGTTCACCACCGACATTCCCGGTGGCTTCCAGCCACGGCCCATGAAGAAAGGGGACAACGGCGTCTGGGAAGTAACGCTCGGCCCCATCGATCCGGGCACCTACCGCTACCTGTTCACCTTGGACGGGGTGTTGACGTGCGATTCCCGCAACCAGGCCGGCAGCGAGTCCAACGGCAACCCCTGGAGCGTCGTGCACGTTCCCGGTTCAGATTTCATGGACACGATGGACGTACACCACGGCGCCGTCGCGCGGGTCCACTACCGGTCGTCGTCGCTGGGCCGCACCCGCCGGATGCACGTCTATACGCCGCCCGGGTACGAGGCCGGCACGGACAAGTACCCGGTGCTCTACCTACTGCACGGCGCCGGGGACAGCGACGACTCGTGGACGTCGGTCGGTCGGGCCAACTTCATCCTCGACAACTTGATCGCGGCGGGGAAGGCGCAAGCGATGATCGTCGTCATGCCCGCCGGTCACACCGGTCCGTTCAGCTTCATCATGCCGACGACGCCGACCAAGGGCAGTCCCATCGGCAACGCCAAGTTCGAGGATGACTTCCTGAAGGACATCATCCCTTACATCGAAACGCACTATCGCGCCCTTACCGACCGCTCGAAGCGTGCGCTCGCCGGCCTGTCCATGGGCGGCGCCCAGGCCCTCGACATCGCCGTGGCGCAGCCGAAAGAGTTCGGTTACATCGGCGTGTTCAGTTCCGGCGTGTTCTTACGCAACGCGTCGGACTGGGCGAAGGAGCACCAGGCGAGCCTGGACGACGCCGCGGCAAAAGACGGCCTGAAGCTGCTCTGGTTCGCCACCGGCTCCGAGGACTTCCTGATGCCCCGGACCCGTGAGACCGTCAACCTCTTGAAGAAGCACGGCTTCAATCCTGTCCTCAAGGAGACCAGTGGCGGCCACACCTGGATCAACTGGCAGAAGTACCTGAACGACTTCGCGCCGCAGCTTTACCGCTAACGCTAAAGGGATTTGCCGATTCCCTCCGGAAGAACAGATCAGGAGGCTGGTAATTTCTTAATAAATGGGGAAATGAATGGTGCCAGTTCTACTTAACGACTAAGTGCCTCTGCAATATGAACGGACACCGATTTCCTGGTCGGCAACCTAGGCCGACGTTGCCTGGGCACAATTATCGTGTACAAGATCTAAGGCGGTTTAGCTTTCTTGTGCCTTCCGCCGCACAGGGGGGATAAGTTAGAAACTAATCAGAGCAGTTGAGGACCAAGCCATGACTCGCCAAATTCGTGAATATCTAACGTATAAAGGTCAGATGC
>DASZFN010000535.1:0-5657 GCA_035939715.1 Gemmataceae bacterium
TGCAGGACCTCAGCACGGACGCGCAATACGAAGTAGCCGACGACAAGATCGTACGTGTCACGACCAGCGGCCGCATATTGCCGCTGACCAATGGCAACACCGAGATCGTCGTGCGTTACGGCGACAAAGTGGCGCGTGTGCCGGTCAGCGTGCAGGCAGTCGATGTCAACCTACCCATCAATTTTGCCAACCAGATCGTGCCCATCTTCACCAAGCTCGGCTGCAATGGCGGCGGCTGCCACGGCAAGGCGAGCGGTCAGAATGGCTTCAAGATTTCGCTGCTCGGCTTCGAGCCGGAAGTGGATTTCACGGCGCTCGTCAAGGAAGCGCGTGGCCGGCGTGTCTTCCCGGCGGCGCCCGATTACAGCTTGCTGCTCCGCAAGGCCACGGGCCAGTTGCCACATGGTGGCGGCAAGCGCATGGAAGCCGGCTCCGACGAATACAAGCTCATCCGCCGCTGGATTGCGGCCGGCATGCCCTATGGCAAACCCGACGACCCAACCGTGGTCAAGATCAGCGTCTATCCGGAGCACTGCATTTTGACGCGCAATAACAAGCAGCAATTTGCCGTCTACGCGCATTACAGCGACGGCGGTGTTGAGGACGTTACGCGACGGGCTCAGTACGAGAGCAACGATACGGAGATTGCCGCGGTCGAGGGCACCGGCCTGGTGCACACGCTGGGCATGAGCGGCGAGGCCGCCGTCATGGCCCGCTACCTCGGACACGTGGCCACCTTCCGGGCCACGGTGCCGCTTGGCGTCAAGATTCCCGCCTATGCGTTTCCGCAGCAGACGGTCGTGGACGCGGCCACGCAGCAAAAGTGGCAGCAGCTTGGGCTGGTGCCTTCGGATTTGTGCACCGACGAGCAGTTCATACGCCGGGCGTCGCTCGATATCACCGGCACGCTGCCGACTCCGACTCAGGTAGCGGCATTCGCCGGCGACAAGGATCCCGGCAAGCGCGCCAAACTGGTGGACAAGCTGCTCGAGACACAGGAATACAGCTATTTCTTTGCCAACAAGTGGGCCGATATCTTGCGCGTCAAGCGCCGCGGCCAGCCGGACCGGATGTATGGCACCTTCTCGTTCCACCACTGGATTCGCGAAGCCGTGCTTGAGGACAAGCCCTACGACGAATTCGCGCGCGACATCCTGGCGGGCAACGGCGATGAATACACGCACCCGCCGACCGTGTGGTACAAGGAGCTGCAGCAGCCCGAGCAGTTTGTGGACGA
This sequence comes from Gemmataceae bacterium, assembly GCA_035939715.1. Lineage (GTDB taxonomy): Bacteria > Planctomycetota > Planctomycetia > Gemmatales > Gemmataceae > DASZFN01. The sequence goes on from DASZFN010000535.1 coordinate 1,238, forward strand.
CACCGCCCAGGTGTTCCTCGGTCTGCGCATGGCTTGTGCCCAGTGCCACCATCACCCCTACGAGAAGTGGAGCCAGGACGACTACTGGGGCCTGGCAGCGTTCTTCGGCCGCGTGGGGCGGAAGAACATTCCGCAACCCGGCGGCTTCCAGAATCAGCAACATCAAATCGTCGCCATTTTCAGCCGCTCCAGCGGCGGCGTGCAGAACAAGCGCACCGGCCAAACGGCCCCTATCAAGCCGCTTGACGGCCAGCCCATGCAGGTTGCCGCCGATGAAGATCCGCGGCAGAAGCTGGTGGATTGGATGGTCGATCCCAGGAATCCCTTCTTCGCCCGCGCCGCCGTCAACCGCTACTGGGCGCATTTCTTCGGCCGCGGCATTGTCGATCCCATCGACGACATGCGCATCACCAACCCGCCCTCGAACCCTGAATTGCTGGATGCCCTGGCCAGGGATTTTGTCGAGCACAAGTACAGCTTCAAGCATCTGATCCGGACCATCTGCAAGAGCCGGACCTACCAGCTCAGCGCCGTGCCCAACGACTTCAACAAGCACGACAAGCAGACTTACGCGCGCTATTACCCCAAGCGCATGAGCGCGGAAGTCCTCTTCGACGCCGTGTGCCAGGTGACGGACAGCCCGACGCCCTTCGGCGGTTTGCCGCAAGATCGCTATGCGCCCAATCGCGCCATCATGCTGCCTGACGAATCGTTCCAGTCGTACTTCCTGGACGTCTTTGGCCGGCCGCAGCGCATCAGCGCCTGCGAATGCGAGCGCGTCGGCGAAGCCAACCTGGCCCAGGCGCTGCACCTGCTCAATTCCGACGAGGTGCAGAACAAGCTGAGCCGCGGCGGCGGCCGCGCCGACGTGTTTTCCAGGGACAAGCGATCCGATGCGGAAAAGATCGACGAGCTGTTCCTGTGGGCCTTCGCGCACAAGCCCGCGCCCAGCCAGCTCGACGCCGCGCTTTCGCACATCGCCAAGAACGCCCAGAACAAGAAGGCGGCGTATGAGAATATCCTTTGGGCGCTGATTAATACGAAGGAGTTTGTGTTTAATCAGTAGGCGCAAACACGAGTTCGCCGGATAGCCGGCTGGGACCGCGAGTAAAATTAGCCGGTCGCAGCCGGCTGGCGTTCATTTTGGGGGCTTGATAAACTCCAAGAGGATTCGGATCCTATCCGCTTCCTAAGGATGACCAAGATGAATGCCACAATCTTCCCAAATCAAGGCGCCTGGAGCGAAGAAGAGTACCTGGCCCTGAACACTAACAATCTTGTTGAATTCTCGGATGGCTACATCGAGGTGTTGACAATGCCAACGACCTCGCATCAATTGATTCTGATATTTATTTTTGAAGCTCTCAAAGCTTTCGTGGCTCCGCGAAAACTGGGTACTGCACTGGTCGCTTCCTTACGGATCAGGCTTTGGCCAGGCAAGTTTCGCGAGCCCGACATCTTCTTCATGCTCCGTCAAAATGCTGGCCGGATTGGCGAAAATTTTGGGATCGCGCCGACCTTGTCATGGAGGTTGTCAGCGATACCCCTGATGGCCGCGAGCGCGACCTGGTCACCAAGCGAGCTGAATACGCACGGGCACGAATTCCGGAATACTGGATTGTCGATCCCCAGGAAGGCCGCATTACTGTGCTGCGCCTGCAGGGTGACAGCTATGTCGTTCATGGCGAGTTTCAGAAAGGCAGCAAGGCCTCTTCGGCCCTGCTCCCTGGCTTTGTCGTCGATGTGACGGAAGCATTTGCGGCGGGTGCGGACGAGATCAAATAATCGAATCTGGAGAAAAAAGCCGGGCTGCTTCATCGGCAGCCCGGCTTTTCGATATCAAAGCGGATCACCGACCGATCAACAGCTCCGGCATCATTAACACCGCCCCCTCCTGCTGAATCAACTGTAGCCGCTGCAGCGCCAGTTTCACGACGCGCAGCCGTTCCGGGTCCAGGCTCTTGATGTAGGGCATGGCCAGATCGACGAGCGAATCGTGATGGCCGCCGACCGGCAGGCGTATGGTGCGCGCATCGCTGCCTTCGTCCTTGTTGCCCGAGGCTTCCTCTAGAATCCGTTCGATGAACGACTTCGGCTCAGGAATCTCGCGCACCTCGTAGTCGGTAAGTTTCGCTTCCTTGGCGATATACTGAATAGCGTCTTCCAGCGAACCGATCTTGTCGATCAGGCCCAGCTCCAAGGCCTGCTTGCCGGTGTAGACGCGGCCGCCGGCGAGTTCGTCGATGGGCTTGGTGAGCTTCTTGCCGCGGATCGCCACGACGTGGCCCTTGAAGACGTTGTAGATGTCGTCCATGTAGCCCTGCATGCGCTCGCGTTCGGTCTTGCTGAAGGGTGCGTCGGAGGCGAGCATGCCGGCGTTTTCGCCGCGCTTGTACGACTTGAAGCTGATGCCGAGCTTCTTCCAGGCGCCCGTTGTCACCAGCTTGCCGCTGACCACACCGATCGAGCCGGTGATGGTGGTGTCGTCCGCAAAGATGACGTCGGCGGCGCAGGCGACGTAATAGCCGCCGCTGCCCGCCACGTCGCCCATGGAGACGACAAACGGCTTCTTGCCTTTCACGCGGCGCGTGGCGTCGAGAATGATTTCGCTGGCCACCGCCGAGCCGCCCGGCGAATCGACGCGCAGGACCACGGCCTTGACGGAATCGTCGCTGGCGGCCTCGTCGAGCGCCTTGCGAATGGCGCCGCTCGAGGCCCCGCCGACGCCGAACGGCGACACCTTGCTGCTGCCCAGGTTAATGGCGCCGTTCACGTGCACAATGCCGACGGCATTTTTGCCGCCTTTTTTCTTTTGCGATTCTGAGGCCATGTCGCCGAGCAGTTTAAAGACGGCGAAGGGCGACGACAGGTCCAGTTTCTGCGCTTTCTTCTTGCCGTACTTAGCGTCCAGGACGACGTCCTTGCCGAATTTCCCCTTGAGCGCCGTGTCGAAATCCTGTCTGAACTCGACGGCATCGATGACCCCGGCGCTCTTCGCCTTCTCGGCCGAGTAGGGGCCGTTGTCGATCCACTCCTTCACCTTGGCGACGTCCACTTTTCGGCCCCTGGCGATCAGCTCCAGCTGACTCTCGTACATCGAATCGAGCAACCAGTTCTGCATCTTCTCCGCTTCGGGGCTTGGCCCCTCGCGCATGTAAAGTTCGGCGGCGCTCTTGAAAGCGCCGCAGGTGAGAAAGTCCGGTTGCACGCCCAGTTTGTCGAGCAGGCCGCGCACATAGGGCGCTTCCCCGTGGATGCCGTTCACCCAGATATCGCCGGTCGGCACCACGCTGATCCGCGAGGCGCCCGACAGGAGCACGTACTCGCGCATGGTCAGCGAATCGGCATAGGCGTAGATGTCCTTGCCGGCGACCCGGATGAGATTCATGGCTTGCCGCAGCTCTTCGGTCTGCGCCAGGCCGGCCGTGCCGCCCTGGGCGACCAGGGCGATCGCCTTGACCTCGGGGTCCTTGGCGGCCTTCTTCATGCGCGTCACCAGGTCGCGCAGCGTCGAGCCACCCGTCTCGGCGAACGAAAACAAATCATCCTCGGCCGGGAGTTCACTGACTGAGCCGGACAGGCGAAAGACCGCGACCCGCGGCTTGCTGTCTTCCTTCTTCTGATCTTTGCCCGGAGCCGCCGTCGCGCCTGGCGCGACCAGGGCCGGCGCCAGCACGGCGATCCAAAGCCAGCGCGGCAAGAGCCGCATAACTCGTCTATGAATGGACACGGAATAACCTCCTGATCTTGAAAACAGACACGGCTAACCATTCGCGCTCAAACGCGAAGCAATGGGAATCATCAACTTGAGCCCGGTATGCGTTGCGGAAAAGCTGGCGACTTTCGTATCCACAAGCCCGGCCGCCCTGCTCGCCGCCATGACGTCGGCTTCCTTAATCGGCTTCACACCCTTTGGATAAACTACCCAGATAGCGCCGCCAGGTTTCAGGAAGGCCCGCAGCGCGGCCAGTCGCTGCAGATCGCCTTTTTCCTCTGCGCCCAGGAAAACCAGATCGGCATTTTTCTGCGGCTTCGCGTACACGCGCGCTTGCCGCCTTTCCACTTCTTGATGAAACGCCGGCTCCTCAATCCGCATGATGACCACGCACATGCCCGGTTTGACGCCGAGTTTGTCGAGGCGTTGCGGCGGATGAAGGATCTTCTCGGCCCATTTCGGCGCTGCCGGCCCCAGCTCGAAGGAAGCCGCGCCCTCCGCCATGGCGATCTTGAGCAGGCCGTCGTCGGCCTGGATGGCTTTCATGTCCTTGAACGGCACCTTGAGTCGAAAAGCGCCGCGAAACAGCAGATGATCGCTGTCCAGGTGCGCCTTGCCTTCGGACGTTTGCTTGCCGAAGCGGCAGATGCAGCGGGCTTCGAGTCCCATACTTATTCCTCGCTCTCCTCCAGGCGCGCCAGCACT
>DASZFN010000536.1:0-6917 GCA_035939715.1 Gemmataceae bacterium
CCACGTAGAGTGACGCCGTCGCGCCGGTCGTGCCCATCTTGTAAATCGCGCCGGTGCCGCTTGGGCCAAAGCCGGCGTGTTTCTTCATGAAGGCGGCGGCGTAAACGTTCTGGGAAAACGCGTTGTACGCCAGACCCCACGTCGTGCCCACCTGAGAGGCCGGCACCGCCAGCACGTGGCCGGTAAGGTCCGCTCGGTAGTCGGCGAGGGTAGCGTCGGCGCCCTGCGTTCCCGCCGAGTAGGGAATGCTGACGATAACCGGCTGGGCCGCATTGGGTCCGGTAACCTGGTCGCCGAACCAGTACGTGTTGGTGACCAGGTTCGGGTTGTCCGGCGCATACTGCGTCGGTCTCACCAGGCCAAGGCTGGCCGTGCCGGCGCCTGCGAGAAACTGAACGGTGGTGCCGGAATTGATCCCATGCGGCCCCGGGTAATAGCCGGCTGGAATGTTGGTGAATTGAACCCGGTAAGGCCCCGCGCCCGCTGCCGTCAGCGTGTACGTTCCGTTGGCCGCGGTCGTGGCCGTTCCGGCGACGGCGTTGGTGCTGTCGTAAGCGGTAACGGTTACGCCGGCCATGCCTTGATCGATGGCGACGCCCACGCTGCCCTGGCTGTCGTTGGCGATCGTTTTCGTCGTGTCGAAAGTTCCATTGGCGTTGAAGTCCTGGAAGACCTGGCCCGTGATCGTGCTGGCCAGCAGTTCGCGTCCCTCCAGGCATTCCACGCGAAGGCAGTGCCGCCTTCTTTCGGTACGTGGCGTTTTTCGTGGGACACTGGCCGGTGCTACTCCGGCAAAAAAAGCTAGCCAGCGCTCAAAATGGGCCCACTTCCTGCTCACTAGATGCTCCGCAAAGTTAGGGAGAAGCGTCTGCTCGGCAAAGCGAAACGCCGATCGGCAGGAGATCACGGAAAGGGCCGGACTCCTAATGTCCGTCGGCTAAGCTGCATAAGCCTGATGGAGCGGAGCGGACGGGCTGGGATATCCGATAGTGTGAATATGGGCGCGTTTGGCGAGGGATTCAATTCCGGTCTCAATGGAAAGAATAGGTCGCAGAATAAAGACGTGCGGTACAATCCAATTTTTCATGCTTTATCAGAAAGTGAGCATGCGCCGGATAATCCGGTCAGGCCCCCGGTAGCGGGAGAAACACATGAATCCGCAGCAATCGACTCCTAGCGATGAATTCGGGTGGGCCAACCCGCAACTCAGGGAGCAGCTGCTGAGCGATCCTGCCAGCGTGCTGCGGGATCGGGGCCTGAACATGCCCGCCGAGCTGCCGCTGCCGATTGTCCATGAATTCGTGCGGGTCGCCTGGCTGCTTTGGGTGGAAGGCAACATTCTGCCGCTCGACCAGTTTTACATCGATCCCGCCGATGAAGGACTGCTCTTTGGCCGCGGCGTGTGGGAATCCACGCGAACGATCGGCGGCAACCCATGGCTGTGGCCGTTGCACCTCGATCGGCTGCGGCGCACGGCGCAACTGGTGTGCATTGATGTGGCGCTGGAGCGTCTGCCGGACAACAATCAGGTTGGCGAGTATGTCCGTGCGCTTACTGGGCAAGACGTGGTCGTGCGCCTCAATGTCACCGCCGGGCGGCCTGGCAAAGCCGGCATGGTCTGGATGAGTGCCGCGCCGCAACCGTACTACCCATCGTCTCTCCGGCTGCGAACCTGCCTGAGCCCAGTCCAGAAAGGGCAGGCCTATCTAACCTTGAAGACCTTCCAGTACGCCACGCGCATGCGGATCGGGCAAGAGGCGTCCCAGGCCGGCTTCGATACGGCTCTGCTCCTCGACGCGGAGGGCAACTTGCTCGAAGCGGCGCACGCGAACCTCTTCGTTCGCCTGGCGGACGGCTGGGTGACGCCGACGGCCGACGGCGGCTTGTTGCCCGGCACCGTGCGCCAGCATCTCCTGGAGCGCGCCCCCCTGCCGATACGAGAGCTAATCATTCCGCACGCTCGGCTGGGCGAGGTCCAGGAGGCGTTTGTCACGAACAGCAACGTGGGGATCGTCCCCGTCGCCCAGATCGACACGTACTCTTTCCCAATCGGCAACGACACTTTGAACCTGATGCGTTGGTTGCAGCCGCCGTCAGGGGCGGGAAGCCAATATCGATTTGTGCAGCGCGGGGTAATTCCCCGTTGAAGAGGCTCGTGTTGTGGCGGCAGTTTCCAACTTACCTTATTTTTGCCCGGCAAGTTGGAAACTTGCCGCCACAAGCAGAGTTAGTAACGCAGCTCAATTCCTACGTTCAGCCCGTGCGCCCAGAAATCGGTGCTGTGCAACGCCGCCGCAGGACGGGCAGCACCCGTCAGAGTTCCGGCGCCGCTGCTCGTGGGTAATTGGGAAGGGTTCAGAGCCAGATCCACCTGGTCGCCCGGCCGGGCTACCTCACTCCAATAGAGGAACGAGTACCCTGCAGTGAGGAGGATGGCGTCGGTAAGCCGATATCCCAGCTTCACGCCGATTTCCGGGAGCACGGCGAATTCGTCGCGATGGAAATGACCCATGTTGCTCGGCACGGCCAGAAGACCGCCGGCCAGCACCGTGCTGACGCCGCTGGCGCTCACCGTCTGAGTGCTGCCGTCGATATTTATGGATTCATGGCTCAAGCCAAGAGCCAGCTTGGCGTCCACCTGAAAGAGCACCGACTGGTACCACCAGCCGCCGCGTATGCCGAGCTGGCCGCCGTAGAAGTGCGTATGCGCGCCGAAGAAATCCGACACGCCGATCCGGCTGCCGCCCAGTGCCGGCGCCGTGGGCAAAACAAACAGGCTCTCATTTATGCTCAGGCCTTCGTCGAGCTGGGCGTAGCGGAAGCCGGCCAGCAAGATCATCTGACAGCAACAATTGTCCTCTGCGACACAAAGCAGGTTGGCTTCCGCGCCTTGAAGCTGGCTGTCCAGGCCGACCCGCACGCTTCCCGCGAGCAAGCCGGGCGATGCCACCAACTCCGAATCCTGGGCATTGAGATTCGTGTTGAAGAACGGCCGCGCCAGCAGCGGATCTCCGGAAGACTGTGCGGCGAAGGAAGCGCCGCGCCGGCCAAGAAAGAAATAGTTGCCTTCGATGCCGACCAGCTCATCTTCGTCAACCATCATGCCGGCCGTCAGGCGAGCGCCGTGATGGTCGTGCAAGTCAATGTCCGAATCGCCAAATAAAACAACCGTTCCCGGCCGGCCGAGAATGCCATTGGAGCCCGGCGGGCCGGCGGTCACCAGCGGCGGCACGTGCGCCTCCTTGAACCACCAGAGCAAATAGTCCGCGCTGACCCACCAGCTCGACCCCGAGGCGGAGTAACCGCTGTCGGAAAGAGAGTTTTGTCGCCAGCCCGAATTGCCTGGCATGGCCGCATCGCGCCCGCCCGCCCATTCATTGCCCCGGGTTGCCGGCGCTGGCTCGGCGCCTTCGCGAAAATATCCGGCCGCGTCGAAACGGCCGGCCGACAGCCCTGGCGCAGTCGCTTGAGCCGTCGCCCAGCCAGTGCTCACCAGACAGACAAGGATTGACCAGCCCCAACCAAGTCTCATGAATGCTTCCAACCCCTTCGCATACGATGGGGATCTGCGCTCTTCGCACGTCAGCGCAGACCCCGCGGGCTGCGCTGCGCCTTCCACCAGACGTTTTTTACCTCGAATTGGTGTAAAGAATTTTAGAACCGCGCCTATAGCCTTCCCGCAAATGACTGTCCAGGCCAAAATGGCTTCACGTTGTAGGCGCCAGGACTCGCGGCAGACGGCCACTGCGCCCCTTGCTGGCCCTGCGTGCCGCGGATAGGAACTGCTGCCAGCGGGGCGAACATCTTCCGCGCTTCTCCTTCCGCTTTTTTGTAAGATATACCCCAAGCTCAACCCCTGATCTTCTGTCCGCACAATCTCGAGGAGACCCGACGATGACTCCTGGATTTGATCAGCCTCTCTACATCCTGCCCTTCGACCATCGTGGCTCATTTCAAACCAAGATGTTTGGCTGGACCGGAACTCTGACTGCGGACCAGACGGTGCAAATCGCCGCCGCCAAGCAGGTCATCTACGACGCCTTCAAGGCGGCGCTCGCGGCCGGCGTGCCGAAGGAGAAGGCCGGCATCCTGGTGGACGAACAGTTCGGCGCCGCTATTCTCCGTGATGCCTCCAAGCACGGCTATTCGACTTCGTGCCCTGCCGAAAAGAGCGGCCAGGACGAGTTCGACTTCGAATACGGGGAGGACTTTGCCAAGCACATCGAAGCTTTCAATCCCACCTTCTGCAAGGTCCTCGTGCGCTACAATCCCGAGGGAGAAAAGGACCTGAACCAGCGGCAAACCGCACGCCTGAAGCGGCTCTCCGACTACCTGCACGGCAAGGGGCGCAGCCGATTCATGTTCGAGTTGCTGGTGCCGCCGGAAAAAGCTCAACTCGACCGCGTCAAGGGAGACAAGAAGGCCTACGACCTGGAGATGCGTCCGGGGCTGATGGTCCAGGCCATCCAGCAGCTTCAGGATGCCGGTGTCGAACCGGATGTTTGGAAGATTGAAGGGCTCGACCGGCGCGAGGACTGCGTGAAGATCGTGGCGGCGGCGCGGCGCGGCGGCCGCAACAAGGTCGGCTGCATCGTTCTCGGACGCGGCGAGGACGACAACAAGGTGCGCCAGTGGCTGGCCACGGCGGCTCCTGTGCCGGGATTCATCGGCTTCGCCGTCGGCCGCACCACCTTCTGGGACCCGCTCATGGACATGCGCGCCAAGAAGATGACGCGCGACGCGGCCGTAACAGAGATCGCCCGCCGCTTTCGCAGTTGGGTGGACATCTTTGAAAAAGCCCGCGCCGCGACCAAGGCCCAGGCGTGACGGACATTTGCTGTTTTCGTAGGGTAGGTTTTTGACCTGCCAGGTGCAGAGAAAGGCAGGTTAAAACCTGCCCTACGAAGCGGCGGCCTTTGACAATGAGAAAATCAATAGCCAAGCTTGTGCATGGGCACACCTCTTTATCCCACGCTTTATCAGATCAACACCCGCGTCTGGCTGACGGATTTGTCCGCGAAGCTGGGTCGCGCGGCGACACTCGATGATATTCCGGACGCTGAGCTGGACCGCCTGGCGGAAATGGGTCTTGACTGGGTCTGGCTTCTCAGCGTCTGGCAGACCGGCCCGGCCGGGCAAAGCGTCTCGCGCAGCAACCCGGAGTGGCGCAGGGAGTTTCAGGAAACGCTACCCGACTTGCGCGAGGAGGACATCGCCGGTTCCGGTTTCGCGATCACCGCTTACCAGGTGCCTACCGCTCTCGGAGGCGACCCGGCGCTGGCCCGGCTGCGCGAACGGCTCCGCCGGCGCGGCTTGCGGCTGCTTCTCGATTTCGTGCCCAATCACACCGCACTCGATCATTCCTGGGTGGACGATCATCCTGACTATTATGTATCGGGGACAGAGCAAGACCTGCTGCGTTCGCCTGCAAACTACACGTGGGTCAGTCGCCGGCGCGGCGATGTGTTGCTGGCGCATGGCCGCGATCCCTATTTCTCCGGCTGGCCCGACACGCTGCAACTCAACTACGGCAATGCCGCCACGCAGGACGCCATGATCGGCGAACTGGTGCGCATTGCCGGCCAGTGCGGCGGGCTGCGCTGCGATATGGCCATGCTGCTCTTGCCCGACGTTTTTGCACGCACCTGGAACATCTCGGCCCAGCCATTCTGGGCGAAGGCGATCGAGCGCGTGCGCTGCCGCTTTCCCGACTTCCGTTTCCTGGCCGAAGTCTACTGGGACCTGGAATGGACGCTGCTGCAGCAGGGTTTCGATTACGCCTACGACAAGCGGCTCTACGACCGCCTGCGCGAAGGCCAGGCCCGCCCTGTGCGCGACCATTTGCGCGCCGGCCTTGATTACCAGGGCAAGATGGTCCGCTTTCTGGAGAACCACGACGAGCCGCGCGCCGCCGCCACATTCTCTCCCGGCATTCATGAAGCCGCGGCCGTCATCACCTTCCTGTCTCCCGGCCTGCGCTTCTTCCATCAAGGGCAATTGCAGGGAATGCGGAAACGGCTCTCGCCTCACCTGGTGCGCGCACCCGTTGAAACGACCGACCGTGACCTGGAACAGTATTACCAGCGCTTGCTGGCCGTTCTCCGACGTCCGGTCGTGCGCCAGGGCCAGTGGCAACTCCTGGAATGCACACCTGCCTGGGACCGCAACTGGACCTGGGATTGCTTCATCGCCTTCCTCTGGCAAGGGCCGGGACAGGAAAGCTTACTCGTGGCGGTCAATTATGCTGCCAACCGCAGCCAGTGCCGCATCCGGCTACCTGTCGCGAATCTCGCAGGCGGCACATGGCGGCTTCAGGATCTGCTCGGTCCTGACTGCTACGACCGCGAAGGCACCGACTTGCAAGCGCACGGCTTATATCTGGACGAGGCGCCATGGAAGGCCAGGGTCTTCTCGTTGACGAGAAGCCTTCAGGAGATCGATGTCCGTAGAGCGGTCTCTCCGTAGCTGCATCTTCAACATGTTCACCCTTGGGGTGGAAAGAGCCCCTCGTTCACATGGCTGAGAAGGGATTTCTCACGCTGGCTTGAGGCGGTTGGGATTCTCTGTTGAAAAGGTGGTGTCCATCGGCGCCTCCGTATAGCAGGTCCTCTCAATTGACGGCACAATGTCTTCGCTGATGCGCAGCTTGATGGCGACCGCGAGTACGCCGAACACGAGCGTGAGAACCGTCGAAATCAGCGCGACGGTCGGGGCTTCCATGGTTTGCATGAGCTTGCCGTACCAGCGGCACTCGTTCTCGTAACCGCCGGTCCAGAAGCCGTTCACGCTGAAATTGGTCTTGCTTTGTGGTGGTCCAGGCACTGTACGCCACCTGAAGCAGAATGCTTATCACGAAAGCAACCGAGATGGAGAAGCTCAGCACGCAGAGTTTCAAAACCGTGGACGGCGCCAGCACG
>DASZFN010000537.1:0-10256 GCA_035939715.1 Gemmataceae bacterium
CAGCGCCTTCAGTTTTCCAATTCCTGTTAAGCTAGCGTTATGCTCGATTGGCTTGCATCCGCAGGTTGTTTTGCCCAGTTCGCGGTCCGCGCCTTGCTGGCGTTGCCGGTTGCCCTGGCTCGGCCGCGCGAGCTGATGACCCAGCTATTTCATATCCTCCTGGGGGCGCTGCCGCTGGGCGCCATCGCCGGTGCGGCCCTGGGAATGGTGATCTGGATGCATTTGCATCGCGTGCTGGTTCGCTTTGAAGCGGCGCAATACCTGCCGCAGGCCCTGGCGCTCGCCGTGGTGCTGGAATTTGCGCCTACCGGCGCGGGCCTGATTGTCGCCGGGCGCTCGGGCGCCAGCCTGGGCGCGGAACTGGGCTCCATGCGTTTGACGGAGCAAGTGGACGCGCTCGAAGTGCTCGGCATTTCTCCCCTGCGCATGCTGGTAGCCCCTCGCGTCCTGGCGTGCATGCTCGCTTTACCCCTGCTGACCATGTTCATTATCTATTTTGCCCTCGCCGGCAGCTTCGTTGCCGAGATGCTGGGCGGCGGACTTTCCTGGCTGCAGTATCAGAACGAATGGCTGCGCGGCCTGCGCCTGGCGGACGTCGTCCCGGCGACGCTGAAAACGATCCTCTTTGGTTATCTGATCGGCGTGACGGGCTGCTATTTCGGCATGGCGGCGCACGGCGGCACCGAAGGCGTGGGCAGGGCTGCCACGCGCGGCGTGGTGGTTTCCACTTTCCTGGTGCTTGCCGCCAATGTATTTCTGGTGCGTCTGATCCAACTCTTGGGATAACACCTCTTGCCCTGTCAGCACGTGAATGTTTTTCCCTTTTTTTTCCACTTCCGGTACAATGTCGCGACCTTGATTCCGTGTGCCGAGGCGCGTATCTGATGACACACCTGTCGCAACCAGGAGACGGAGCCGATGAATCATTCGGGGCAACCGCATGCCCAGAGCACCGGCCCTGCCGCAGCAGCGGAAGCGTCCTGTGATGGGGCGGCAAACTGCCCGCGCCGCATCCTCGTGGTGGATGACAACCGGGATTCGGCGGAGAGCCTGGCCCGGCTGCTGCAGATGTTCGACCACGAGGCGCGCACCGCCTATGACGGCCCAACCGCTTTGCAAGCCGTGGACAGCTTTCGTCCCGACGTAATCGTCCTGGACATCGGCATGCCGGGCATGGATGGCTATGAGGTGGCGCGGCAGCTCCGGCTCAAGCCGCGCCCGGCTCGTTTGCTCATCATCGCTCTGACCGGATACGGCACGGACGCGGACCGCCAGCGCTGTTACGAAGCCGGGATCGATCACCATCTCACCAAGCCGGCACGCCTGGAGGCGCTGCAGGCCTTGCTGGCACAGCGCCCTGGGCACGGTCTATAAAACACCAACCCGAAGCGCTAGCAAGGCCTGCAGAAAAACGCAAGGAATTCAGACTTCTTTCCTCGGCTCGAGCGCCTCTTCCACGGTCAGAAACATCTCCGCAACCTCCACCAGCTTGATGTTCTTATCGCGCGCCAGTTTGCGCAAAGCTTGGAAGGCGGCCGGCTCGTCCAGGCCGCCGCGCTTCATGATCATCCCCTTGGCGCGCTCGATGGTCTTGCGATCCTGCAGGGCCTGGCGCAGATCCGTCGCCTCCTTGTGCAGGGAATGAAATTCCTGAAAGCGGCGCATGGCAATGATGATGGCCGGTTGCAGGTCTTGCTGTTTGATCGGTTTGACCAGGTAAGCCTGGATGTGATTTTCGCCGGCACGGGAAACCAGTTGTAAATCATCATAGGCCGACACGAGAATCACCGGCACCGGCTCAGCCCGGCAGATCTGGAAGGCGGCCTCGATCCCATCCATGTCCGGCATCTTGATATCGGTGATCACCAGTTCCGGGCGAGACGTCTGACAGCCATCCACCAACTCCTTGCCTGTCTCCGCGGCACAAACCACCTGATGGCCCAGGACAGGTAAGACCTCTTCATAGAACTGTCGCATGCGCGGCTCGTCATCGGCCACGGCGATGCGCACCGACGCATTCATAGAAATCGCCCCCGCAAGATGATCGACCTGCTCCGGCCGTCTCCGCGGTTCGCCCTGCTGCAAGGAGTCCATTATGGGCCTCTCTAATTTGTCGAGCACCGCCGGCGGGCATTTTCGTATAGATGCAGCAGCCGATCAAGGGCCTTTTGAATATCCGTGACCAACTCCTGCACCTCGGGCTGGTCGCGCGTCTTCAAAGCCAGGAGCTCAAGGCACGCCTGGCCCTGCTGCAGAGCGTCGCGGCTTTCGTGCGTCAGGCCGCGAAAGGTTTGTTCGAGGTTGAGCTCGGCTTGATGCCGGCGGCCTTCGTTTTGCAAGCCGGCCGACGCAAGCTGCGACCGGGGGACGGGAGGCGTCCAGTCGGAATTCCGCTGCGGCAGAAGCTGGTTGGCAGGACGCTGCCGGTAGAGGATGGCCGCCAGTACCGCGGCACTTAGCAAACTCGTGCCGCTTAGCGCCAGCAAAAGACCTGTCGTGTCCCCGGCCGCGTAAGCCATGGCCAACACGGCCGCAATCAATACCAGCACACCCAGGCATTTTGCGGTTCTTACCATCTTGAATGGGGAGTAATCCCTGACAGGCCTGTTAGGCCGACTCATTTCCAGGCAGGTTTAAGACATGCAGCGGTATTCGGCTCCCTCATTGTATGGGGATTGCCCCGGCGGAAGAAACAAATTCTCGGCGCGCACGAAGCTTTTCATTCCAGCGCGCGGATCGTATAGCCGGCGGGGACCCAACCTACCTCGCCGCCGGAAAGTTCGATCTGCAGCCAGGCGCCTCGCGCATGAAGCAGGCGCGCCTCGACCCCCCGGTTCAGAGGAGTCTCGTACCGCGGCGGATAGGACAACCCGTTGCCCGTGCGTACCAAAACCCCGTCATCAGCAATGATGATCACCGGATGAACCGCGTCTTCCCGGTTCCAGCGCGTCTCCACAAACAGGCTTGTCGCAAGAAGCCCCGCCAGCGCGGCCGCTAACCCGGCAGCCAGCAGCCACCTGCTGCTGTGAAACATCCACCAGCGCGTCAGCGCCAGCCACAGCACGCCATAGGAAACAAACGCGGTCAGCAACTGGAGGCCGGCCGGCACCCGTGGCAGCCAGGGCGGGTGTTGCTCAGCGGGCGGGCGGGCGAAACTACTCTGTTCCAAATAGTCAACCTGAGCGCGGGCCAACTGGAGGTGGCTTTGCAGGACGCGATCGTTGGGGGCGAGACGCAGGCCCATGCGATAGGCAAGAATGGCGCGAGGCAAATCGCCCGCCAGCAGCGCCGCGTTGCCCAGGTTGCCGAGCAGAGCCGGATTGCGCACGCCGCGCTGCCAGAGTTGGCCGTAGGACGTGACCGACTCCTGGAAGAAAGCCTTGGCGTCGCCGGAGTTTGTCCGCGCGGCCAGGCCCCGCGTAAACGCCGTTTCCGCTGCCTGCAAGAGGTCGGCGTTGCTTGCCTCGTGCTCGGCAGAAGTCAAAGTTGCCAGGGCCAGAACGATCAGGGCGCCTGCGCAGGCCATGATTCCTCCTCCAGGCAGTGCACCAGTTCCGCGGCCGTGGCGGTCCAGCTTCTGCTCGTGTCAGAAACCTGCGGAGCAAAGCGCGCGGCGTCGCACATCCCGAAAAACTGACGCGCCTTCCCAGTTGCCGCGCTGGAGAGTCCTTTTTCCTCAAGATGGGTGGACACCTCAACCGGTGTCGGCTCAAGAATGGCCAGGTCGAAACGCTCACCCAGATACTGCGTAACGGCTTCCTTCAAACAGGGCGCCTGCTGAGCGTGCGGCATGTCTGTTGCCGCGGAGATTGCCTTCAAGGCAAGGCGCGCGGCCCGGCTGCGGCGCTGTTTCGTCACGCGCGCCGCGTCCGGATGCCGACGTCGCCACGAAACCAACCAGATGCCGCAAAGAATCGGCGGCACCACAGCCAAGGCCAGCAGCGCCTCCCATCCCGGCAAGGCAAAACTTGCTTGGTTGCGCAACACCTCGGCGCCCGTGGCAATTTCCAGCACGGAGACCGGCGGCCGCGGGGCAGAAGAATCCTTGACTTGCGCCGTGCCAACCGCGGCGCGTGGCCGCACCGTGAGCGGAATCGCTCTGGCGTACGCCCATTGATATCCCTTGCTTGCCGGTACGATGGCTGGATTGAAATAGACAAATGGGACAGCGGGAATCTGGTTCACAGCGGCATTCTTCGGGCGTAACACGTATTCAAACTCCCGCGTTTTTTCTTTGGCCAGGTCGCGCTCCTTGCCATCCTGGATGACGAAATGTTTGGCGAACTGCCCGATCTTCTTGAGGTTGGGCCGGCGTATCTGCTCCAGCGAACCGGCGCCCGTCACGGTAATGCGGATCGTCAGCGTCAGCGAGTCCTCTGCTTGAAGGGACGTCGGTTCGGCCTGCATGACAATCGCGTAGGAGCCGATGGCGCCGCTGAAATTTACCGGTTGGCCGGCTACAGGCGGGTCGACGGCATTTACATCGGCCTGTGCGCAGACCTTGCTTTGGCATGCGAGGCCGGCCACGAGCGCCATGAGGATGGCAAAAACGACCATGCATAAGAAATGACAGTATCTCCCTGGTCGTGGGCGGTCTTGACTGCTTGGCGCTTTGCGAACCATCTTTGTTCCTACCAGTCGAGCACGTTGGCCGGCGGCGCGGGAACGGCGCGCTCGCGATAGGCGCGGCTGTCTTGCACGATTCGCGCGGCGGCCTGCTTGAGATGCAAGGCGGCGTCCTCCGGAGACATCTCTGTCAATTCATCCTCGTCAGGGATGGGGGGCAAATTGCCCTTGCCCGGCGGGGGTGGCTGTCCCGTTTTACTGGGTGCTGGATTGCGCTCGCCGGCCTGGTTCACCGCCTGCCCGGCTTTGTCCGTGCCGTTGGGAAGCGTGGTCATGGCCTGGTCGCCGCCCGGTTTGACGTCGTTGCGTTGATCTTCCGGTTGCGGCGTGGCGCCGCCCTGCTCCTCGCTGGAATCGCTCTGATTCTCCCTGGAGGATTTCGCCTGCTGCAAAAGCAAACGTGCCACCTCGAGGTTATGCCGGGCGTCGGCGGCCAGTTCCGGCTCGATGTCCTCCAGCTCCAGGCATTGTTCGTAGTTCCTGATGGCCTGGCGGAGCCGCTGGGAGTTGCGGCCGCGCGCTTGCTGCACCAGGCAGTTGCCGAGATTGTAGAGCACGCGGGCACGACGGCTGCCGCCGGCATCCTCCTGGCAGCGGCGCAGGTGCAGTTCCGCATCCCGGTAGCGTCCGAGCTGGTAGAGGGCGGCGGCCTCATTGAAAGCAACCAGGCCGGGATCGAGCGTGCGTTCCTCGGCGCGCGCGTAGAGTTCGACCGCGCCGGCAAAGTCGCCGCGCGCAAACGCGGCGTTGCCTTGCCGCACGAGATCGTCGGGCCGCAGCACCGGCGCCGCCGCGACCGCAGCCATAGCCAACCACACGAACCAGGATCTGCGCACAAGGGATTGCATTTCCACGCCTCTCTTATGCCGCACGCTCTGCGCCGGCGCGTGCCGTGTCTTTGGCCAAGCGTCGCAGCCTGCGTGTCCGCCTTTGGCCCATGACCGCCTCAAATCCCAGGAACGTGAACGCCCCCGCCAGAAACCAGGAGTATTGCAAGCGCCGCACCGGCAGATTCTCGTCGTTCTCCTCATGCTTGCCTGCGCTGTCGATGTGCTCGCGGAACAGCTCGCCCAGGGGCAGCGCGTTGGTGCGCGCCGGAATGTAAACGCCGCCCGTCAGGCGTGCTGTCATCTCCAGGGGCAATTCCTTTAGCCGCGTCGTCACGATCTGGTTGTTGTGGCGGAGAACCGCGTCGTCCTTGATGGGGATGGTGGCACCGGCCTGCGGATTGCCGACGCCGACGGTATGCACGGGGATATTGCGGCCGCCGGGAACGTTGATGCCGCGCGCCGCGGCGATGCCCGTGCGCAGCTCTTCCTCGGCATCGCGGGCCGGATCGTCGCCATCGGAAATCAAAATGATGTCCTGAGCGCCGCGAAACTGCGGATCATGCGCTTCCACGGCCGAGCGAAGCCCGGCGCCGATGCGCGTCCCGGAAAGCGACGTCTTGCCATCCGGCCGGAGCTCGGCAGGCAAATGCAGGACATCCAGGTTGGCGAGAGCCAGGCGAAAGTGCTCGTAATCATGGGTCAGCGGGCAAACGATCTTCGCCCCGGACGCGAAGGCTACCAGTCCGAGCCGGTGACCGCCGCGTTGCTCAATGGTACGGCTCAATTCGTTGACCGCCTGCCTGGCACGCTCGACGCGGTTGGGCAAGACATCCCGGGCCAGCATGCTCCGGCTCACATCGAGCACAATGACAATGTCGCGCCCCGGCGCCACGGACTGCTCCCAGTCCCACCCCCAACGTGGCCCGGCAATGCCCCCAATCAACAGGAGAACGCCGATCAGAAAGCACAGCGGGCGCAGAAATGCCAGCCCGCCGCGCATGGCGGCCAACGTCCGCACGGCCGGTAACGTGCCAAAGCGCACCAGGGCCCAGCGCCGCCGCCGCCGCGCCATCCAGGCAAGAACGCCCCAGACCGGCACTATCGCCAGCAGGTAGAAGCTCCAGGGGTTGGCAAACCAGGTGCGAAGCATATTAGTCATTCGTCGTTGGTCATTCGTCATTGGTCACTGGTGACCAATGACGAATGACTAATGACCTATGGCACCCTCCGCCACACGGTCAGCTCCAGTGTGTGCACGCTTACAAAAAAGACGAGTGCGGCCAGGCCGAACCACGGGTAGCCTTCGTAGTAGCGGCGGTATTGAAAACTCTTGATCTCGCGCCGTTCCAGGCGGTCGATTTCCCGGCACGCGGCCAGGAGCGCTGCGGAGTCCTGCGCGCGAAAGTAATGGCCGCCGGATATCTTGGCCACGGCTTGAAGCGTGCGCATTCCCTGGGCGCGATCCTCGGTTTCCGTGCGCGGCTCCGGACCGGATTCGCGGACGGGCGCATCGCCTCCCGCATCGATGGCATAAATGGGCACGTGCAGGTTGGCCGCCAGTTGCGCCGCTTGCCGCGGCTTGAGCGCCGGCGGCGGCACATTGTGTTCGCCATCGCTCAGCAACAGCATGACCTTTCTACGCGCCCCGGCGCTTTCCAACGTATGCAATGCCCAGGCGACGGCGTCGCCGATGTTCGTTTGCGCTTCGGTGGGCAGCGAGCGCGGCTGCTCGGCGTTGAGCATTTGCAATAGCACCGCGTGGCTCAAGGTCAGCGGACACACGGTTTCCGGACGGGTCGCGAACGCGACCAGGTCGATCAGGTCGGCGCGGCGTCCCTCAAGCTGGATGTCCTTGGGTCCCTGGCCGCCGTCCACAAACAGGGCAAAGGCCCGTTTAACCGCTTCCAGCCGCGTGACACGCTGATCGCCCCATTCAAAGTCCGGCTCCGCCATGCTGCCGCTCACATCGACCACCATGGCGATGGCGATGCCCTCCGTGTCGAGGCGCGTCCCTTCGTCGGGCCAACGCGGTCCGGCCACGGCCAGGACCAGGATGGTCAAGCCGGCGGCGCGCATGAGCGCGCCGCCCCAGCGGGCGATGCGACTGCGGCCCGCCGGCAGCGCCGCGAGCGCGGCCGCGTCCGGAAAGCGCAAGGCGCCGCGATGCCGGCGCAGCCAGGACCAGACCAGCAGCGGCACCGACAATAGAGACAGCAGAAATACAGGATGTGCAAACGTCGGCATTTACCTGACCGCCTGGCAACCAACTCTTGTCAACAGCCCCTTATGTCCTTCACCAGCGCTGGCAAAGTGCGTGCCGCGGACGGACCTGAAGCTCGTGCAACCTGGGCAACTTCCGGATTTGGTGCTGTGGTATTGTCGCACAAAGGGTAGGCGCATTTCTAGGCTGCGCAGCCGGTGACCGCTCCTGGGCAATAACCGATCACGCGGGCCCGGTCGTCCTGGCCTGCATCTCATAACCGTTATGAGATGCCCCTTTCCGCAGCTTGCTGACAAAGACTTGACTCACCTGGCAACGCCGGGCGATCTGGCCGTCGCTCCACTGGCCCCACTCGGCATCGGCCAGTAGCAACAGGACGGCTTTCCGCTTATCGGCATTGCTCCCGTGGGGCGGGTAACAGGGCCAAATACAGGGCCATACAGGGCCACTGTGGCCCTGTATGATTAAAGACACAAATACAGTGATTGCAAACGCTTGCGGCACTCAGATGGCAACCAGGCCACCCCGCCCAGGGATGAGGAATTTCTCATTAATCCGTCCGCCAAGTCCCTTGGCGGCCTATGGCGGTCTTGGAGAATTTCCGAAAAAATCCGGCTGAGCCGGCAGGTTGCTCTTGAACGAAGCAGCGCCGGTTGATCCTCGCGGGCTCCGAAGAAAAACGCGAACAGAATCTGAACTTTTAGGGGTCCAGGAAACCAGGAAACCAGTTTGCCACGTTCTTGGAGGTGGGGGGTGGGGCGCCCGTCCGCCCGCCAATTAAATTAAATGGCGGACCGGCGGCGGGACGCCAGGGAAGTAGAGAGGCTGACCATCTTGGCCGCCTTCGACTGTTTCCCAGGGATTTTGACGATTTGTAGTGGCCGTCTTCGTGGCCGGGTTGGCCGTCTTGGGATTGGGAGGCCGCTCCGCGCTGTGGCCGGTCTCCCGACCGAGCCACACGACAGTTTTTCTTTGTGTTCTCTGCCTTCTCCGCGTGCTCTGCGAGAAACACTCATCTCAACATCGCCCGGAAATATCCAACCCCACTCTGGCGAGCACCTCTACGGCTTCGACGCCAGCTTTCTCGTCTGCGTAAGCCTGAACGAACCGGCCAGGCCGAAATGGAAAGCCCGCGGCTACGGCAACGGCCAGGTCCTGCTCCTCCCCGATCAGAACCTGCTGCTGATCCTTTCGGTGCTGGGCCACTCGTTTATTCCAGTCGCCCATTGATTCCCACTGCGCAGGCCATCCGATAGAATCATGAAGTGGTCTTTTCGTTCCTCATGCAGCCGTAGTGGAGGCAATTACGTGGAGATTTAGGTCATGCACGCGAAGAACAAGACAAAAACGTCTCCGGTCAGGAAGGTACGCTTGCAAGCAGGCCGCAACGGCCAGAGGAACTCATTTCGTGATTTGAAGGCTTTTGGCATGTGGGCGGAGCGAACCGACTTGAAGGATACCGTTCAATTCACGAGGCAACTCCGCGCTCGAATGGAGCAGGGGCACGATGCCCGATAGTGCAATTCTGGTCGAGTAATCCGGCCGTACTGACTGGCAGCCGGTAATCGGCCTCGGCCTTGCGCACCCACTCGCGCGTCAACTTTTTCATACAGCACTTTGCCATTGGTCATGATCTCGCGCAGGAACGAGTCACCTTCTGACCAGCGCCGGGATGATCGGTCGCAATTCAGCCGCGACACCCCTTTTCAGCGCGTTGAATGCTAGACTTGGGGCAGCGAGATTGGTCGCTTCTCTTTTGGCTCGGGTTCAGGCAACTTTGCTGAGGTTGGCCGTGGCGTTCGTCAGAGCTATCGGAGCAGGGGTCGGTAAACTGACCGTGCTGCTTGTTCGGGCCACCGGATACATGCTCTGGGTGGGGGGTCTATACTGGGGCGCCATGCTTCTTTTGCAAGGAGTCGCCCAAACGGAAGGAGAAGGCCTGGCGAAGATGCCGGAAAGCGCTGCGGGCGTTTGGGGGCGGCTAAGCATCGTTTGCATTTGCCTTGGCATAGGCTTTTGCGGGTGCTTGCTTCATCAGACCAGCCGTCTCCTTTCGCAGGGATTGGGCGGGGATTTCCGGGAGCGGTTCCTGCGCGTCGTCTTCAAAGGCCTGGTTTTCTGGGGCGGCGCTTGCTTGTTCATCTGCCTCCTCATGCTGGCAGGCTCCTTTCAGGCCCGCTGGCAAGTTGCCAGGCCGTACTACTGGGTGGCGGGAACTGCGGGACTATTGGTCCTGATCTTGCTTGGAGCGGCAGAGCTTGTGCATCGACGCCTGAGTAGCGCGCGCCAATCATTCTCAGAGTCGTTAAACTAAAACGTCTGCGGCTGCTCATGGCGCCGTCTGGCTAATCTTGTCCAAGAAAGCAGCACAAAAATAAACCCGGCGCCGAAGAGCGCGCGCCTCGGAGGTCGGCCATTCGGTTGCCGCGGCGCCGCCGCTCCCGTGGCCAACGCGCGTGAGCTTGCCTTGCAACGCAACCGGGAGTTCCACGCCTGCGGCAGCAGGAGCCAAATGACGTATTTTTCCGCAAATCGGTGGGGAACAATAGCAACCGTAGACCGTCCCCTTGGCCCTCCTT
>DASZFN010000538.1:0-1907 GCA_035939715.1 Gemmataceae bacterium
CTGAATGACGTTGTTCTGAGCGCCGTTGTCCAGCTCGATGCCGTCCAGGTTGTAGCCGATGACGTTGCCGGCGCCGGGGCTGCTGCCGCCGATGGTGTTGACAACGCCGCCGCTGATCTCGATGCCGGAGCGGAAGTTGCCGGCGCCAGTGCCGGCAGAGCTGCCGTCGGGCCGAACGCCCACCGAACCGGTGCCTGCCGCGTTGACGCCGACGAAGTTGCCCTGCACCAGGTTGCTGGTCGGCGCGTTGGCACTGCCGACTATATGGATACCGTCGAAGCTATTGCCGGAGACTACATTGCGCGCATCCACGGTCGTTCCGCCGATGGTGTTGTCGGAGGCGCTGTTGATGCGGACGCCGTCCAGGCCGTTCGGTTCGGCGACGGTGCCGGCGGGATTGGTGCCGACGAAGTCGCCGGCAATGGTATTGTGGCTGCTCTCGACGAGGATGCCATTGGCGTTGAAACGATTGATGGCCAGGCCCTGGACGATCATGCCGCCGCCGGTGCCTAACGTGAGTCCGTTGGCATTGGGCCCGGCACTGGCGCCGCTGAGTTCGATCAGAATGGTGGCATTGTCGCTGCTGGCCAGGGTGTTGGCGTTGGCGCCCGCTTCCGAGTAGCCGTCAAGCAAAACCGGACGCGTCAGCGCTGGCAGAGCGCCGTTGCCGGAGCCGCCCACATTGATCGTCTGCACGACGGGACCGCCGGCCGGCTGCGGAATGTTAAAGGCAATCGTGTCATTGCTGCCGAAGACGCCTGGATTCTGAGCGGTGATGTCGGGATCGCCCAGGGTGTTCCCCGCATTGATAGCGAGGATCGCCTCGCGCAGGGAAACCGTGCCGTCGTTCGGGGTCAGGTCGTCCGCAGTCGTCGTCACCGTAACCACGGCCGGCGCCCAGCGGTTTTCCAAGACTTCGAGGGAGGGCCGGCAACGTCTGGAACGCCTGCTCGTCGCTTCGGGCTTAGCGTGTGTCGCTTGCGGCTTAGGGCGATGACTCTTGCCGTGGTTTTTGTGAGCCGTCTGCCACCACGAGAATCTCATAGTTCGCCTCCTGGAGTCTGATCTGGAACTTGCCGCTGCCTGGCGGCATTCACGGGTAGATTTAAGCGGTAGCCCGCCGAGTGACTGCCCTTTCAGCGCGCGAGGTCTACATAGAGGCTCATCGCGCTACGCGGAGCATATCGGTTATGTCTGTTCAGATGGGAAGCGGAGCCAGCGGTTGCTCTTGGCTTTTTATTCTGCTCTTCAGGAAGCCGGAAGACAAGCCAAATTTTGGTCCGCAACCGGAGCGCGCGATGCAGCGTCCTTTTGGAGCGCACCGCGCGCCACGCGGAACCCGAAGTTGCAGCAGGACAGCCACCCCGGTTATCGGGTACCGGAGGCAGAGTGCCGCCGCCGCTGCCCGGGGCTGTTGAGCCGGCCTGATCGATCCCGCGGATGCTGACTTCAGATCCTGTCCCGTGACGGCGTTCAGCCCGACGCGAGAGCTAATCCTCGCTCGGCTGGAAGAATCCCAGCGACCGAGGCTGGGATACTCCGGCGTCGAAAGCTAAAGGGCGCTCGCCCCACCGCGGCAGCCGGCGGTAGAATCAGGGCATGACAACGCAAGGCAAGGAATGCCCGGCGCATGTTACCCTATCGCCTGTCCAGGCCGATTTGCTATGCGATAAGTCGATTGCCTTCTTTGCCAAGGTTCCATCAGCCGAAGCAAAAAGACTTGAGGACCGCGGCTGGAAGGACTCGTTGGACCTGGTCTCGACCAACCGTCACTGTGTCTTCTTGCACCCAATCGCCCGTCATGGTCCAATGCAAGACACCGGAGCACTTGCTCGGGAGGTTAAGAATGTCTGGCCTGTTCACGCATTTTGTGTTCGCGGGGTGGCTGGCTATTCCCCTAGTCCTTT
>DASZFN010000539.1:0-8580 GCA_035939715.1 Gemmataceae bacterium
CAGGGCCACCCGCAGGCGCACCGTCGGCTTGGGATCGTGCAAGAGCTTGCGAACCAGTTCCGCGCGGCTTGTGCCGGCGCCCTGGCAAATGGCCACGGCGGCCGCGGCTCGCCGCAGAGGAATATTGTCTTGCAAAGCCGCCTGCAGATCGCGATCGAGGCGGTCTTTGCGCCGGGCCACCTCGGTCAGGGCCGACTCAATTTCCGTCACAACGGCGTTATCGTCGGCATAAGGGAGATATTCAAGCAATGCCTGAGCTGTACCGGCGGCCCGCAGCGGCGCCACCAGTCTTGCTGCTGCCGCAGGAAGTGCCGGATTCTGAATCGCCTCCAGGCAGCGCCGCGCCCCATTCATGATCGCTGGCTCATCGGGGTCCTTGGCCGCCTGGCGCAGCAAGGGAATGGCCACCGGTCCCAGGGCCACGAGCCGGCCGGAAGCCAACGCGCGCGCGGCCGGCGAACCGGAACCCAATTGCTGAATCAGAGACGGAATGAAAGGGCGCTCCTCTTCCGGGTGACTGCGCGTGTAAAAGAATGCCAGAAGTCCGCCGCCGTCCGTGGGCAAGCCGGCAGCCCGAAGCATCTGCTCGTCCGGCGCGGACCCCTCGGCCGCCCAGGCACCGTGCGCCGCAAGCAGGACCAGCGACAGGACAAATATAGTCCAGCGAAACATGAACTGCTCCGCCCAGAAGGCGAATTGCAACCGTATCCTTGGTGAATGATAAACGAAGTGCGATTCCGGCGGGAAGACAAATCGATTTCGTCAGCAGCCAGTAGGCAGTAGCCAGTAGCCCGCAGGCTACTGGCTACTGGCTACTGGCTGCTAGGGGAGATAAATCTCAATCTTCGCCGATTTGCGATACTGCGCGATCATGCCCATGCGCGCCTCCTCGACGTAAAGCTGCTTGACTTTGTCCTTGATCTGGTTGAAGTCGGCCGGTTGACCGGGCTTGCGGTCGGTGACCTTGATCAGGTACAGGCCGAACTCGGTCTGCACGATGGGGCTGACTTCGCCGACCTTGAGGGCATAGGCCGTCCGGGCATAGTTTTCATCCACGACCAGCTTGCGCGGGAAGTAGCCGATGTCGCCGCCGTTGGCAGCGCTGCTGTCCTGAGAATATTTCTTCGCCGCGTCGGCAAAGTCGATCTTGCCGGCCAGGATTTCCTGGCGGATCGCTTCCAGTCTGCCCTGCATGGCCTGTTGTTCCGCCTGCGGGGCGCCATGGGGAACGCGCAGCAGAATATGGCTGGCGCGAACGGAGACGCCGTCAAAGAAGTCGCGGTTGAGCTCATAGTACTTCTTGACGTCGGCGTCGCTGAAATGGTCCTTGACGAAGGCGGTCCATTGCAGAATGGTCACGATCTCGCTGCGCAGTTGGCCTTCGTTCTGGCCGGTCTCCTGGAACAGATCCTGTAAGGTTTTGCCTTCCTTCTTCATGGCTTCGGCGACTTCCGCGATGCGGCGGTCCACCTCGGCGACTTCGATGCGCGGTCCCACGCGGCGCATGAGTTGCCGGAAAAGCACGTCATTGATCAGTGCCTCCAGCACATCGTGCTGCAAGTCGCGGCGTTGCGCTTCGGTCATCATCTTGGCCGTCGGGCCGCCTTGCTTGATGACGGCTTCCACTTCGGCCATGGTGATGGCGTTGCCGTCCACCAGAGCGGCCGGCCGCGGCGCTTGCTGCGCGGCTGCCGAAGTTGCCAGGAGCGTAACACCTGCCAGGATAAGCCAACCCGTCCTTCGCATCGCCGCCTCCTCCCTGCCTGAAACGAGAAATCAACCGAGCCGGGGCTTATAGCCAGCCTTAGGAGTTGGGGGGAGGGCAGTTTTCTTAGCCGGTTTTCATTGCGCCTTTCCGGATGCGCAATCGAATGATATTTCATAAGCCATTTGGGACAAATGACTTAATGCATTGCATTGCGCCGGCGCACACACATAGAAGGGGCCGGAAACTGTTCACCGTCTTGCCGTGACGCACCGCCGTTCTGAGACAATGCGATATTTGGTCAGGTTGCCAAGGGTCTGGCCAGGGCAATAAGATCTATCGCCAGGTTTCCACCCGCTCACCGGCCTGACCGATGACTTAAGGACAGGTTGTTGGCTTCATGGTAAACTACCGGCAGTTTCCCGAGGCCCGTGGAGGCTAAGATATGCCCCATGGGGTAACGCGATGCTGAAAGATATCGTTGCCGTGCAGCCGCTGGAACCCTATCGCCTGATGCTTCGATTCGAAGATGGTGCCGAAGGGGTAATCGATGTCCAGCAGCTCGTGAGTTTTAGCGGTGTCTTCGCCGCATTATCCAATCCGGAGGAGTTCGCTTCGGTCCAGGTTCATCCAGACCTAGGCACGGTCTATTGGCCTTGTGGCGCCGACCTGGACCCGGACGTGTTGTATGCGCACGTGACAGGCCAGCCAATCCCTAATTATCAAACACCGGTCGAGTCATAGTCTCAGAATACATGCAGCCGCGTTACAATGCAGAAATGACGCTATCATCCATCCCCGCGCAGCGGCTTGCGCCCTTGCAAGCGAAGCCGGCTGGGCAGCTTTTGATTCACGAGATTTACCGGAGCATCCAGGGAGAATCTACCTTCGCCGGTTTGCCATGCGTTTTCGTGCGGCTGGCGGTGTGCGATAGCCGATGTGTGTGGTGCGATACGCCGCATGCCTTTGCGCAGGGTGAACCCTGGACACTCGAAGCCATCATCGAACGCGTGCAAGGCTATGGCTGCCCGCTCGTGGAGATCACTGGCGGCGAGCCGCTCGTCCAGCCCGAGGTCTTGCCGCTCATGACCCGGCTGGCGGATGCCGGCTTTACGGTTCTATTGGAGACAAGCGGCGCTCATGATGTGGGCCCGTTGGATGCGCGCGTCTACATCATCATGGATCTGAAATGCCCGGACAGCGGCGAATGCGACCGCAATTACTGGCCCAACCTGGGCCGGCTCAAGCGAAACGATGAAATCAAGTTCGTCATCGCCTCGCGCCGGGATTTCGACTGGACCGCTGAGACCATCCGGACACACCATCTGCACCAGCGCTTCACCGTGTTGTTGAGTCCCGTCTTCGGCGCCGTGACGCCGGTCCAGCTTGCAGACTGGCTCCTCGCCTCGGGCTTACAGGTCCGCATGCAGTTGCAACTTCATAAGTACGTGTGGGATCCAAACGCGCGCGGCGTTTGAAAGGAAGGGTCATTAGTCATTGGTCATTCGTGAATGACGAAGGACCAATGACTAATGACGTAACTTTCAGTTGCAACCGTGAAATAAGGCCACTACTATCAGGAGATCATCGCCTGCAATTTTACCATCTCCGGGAGGGACGCATTGTGGATACGGGGAATCTGTCGCGACGGGGTTTCTTGGAACGATCAATCATGGGGCTGGCGGCGATGGGCTTGCCGCTCTGGTACGCCCGGGAGGCGCTGGCTTACGATCAAGAGGTGGCCTTCGCACGGGCCAAGAAGATTGGTGCGAATGACAAGATCCAGGTCGGCGTCATCGGCTCGGGCGACCGCTTCAAGGGCGGCTTGCTGGGCGACGTCAAGAGGCACCCGGCCTTTGTGATTGTTGCCTGCTGCGACGTGGACAAGAAGCACGTCAACGGCGTCGCCGACCTGGCCCAGAAGCATTACAAGAACGAGGTTGCGCGCTACGGCGATTTCCGGGAAATCTCGGCGCGCAAGGACATCGACGCCATGGTCGTCGCCACGCCCGATCACTGGCATGCCCTGGCCGCCATCGAGGCCATGAAGAACAAGAAGGACGTCTATTGCGAGAAGCCACTGACGCTGACGATCAATGAAGGCAAGGCGATGCTCAAGGTGGCCCGGGCCAATGACGTCGTCTTCCAGGTCGGCAGTCAGCAGCGGTCGGATCTCCTGTTCCGCTTCGCGTGCGAGCTTGTCCGGAACAAACGGCTTGGTGAGCTGAAACATCTAAGAATCGAAACGCGCATCGGTGACAATCCGCAGGGTGGGCCATTCAAGCAGGAACAGCCGCCGGCTGAGCTGGATTACAACTTCTGGCTCGGTCAGGTGCCTGAGGCCCCGTATTGTAAGGAGCGCGTCCACTATCAATTCCGTTGGTGGCAGGATTACTCGGGCGGCAAGATGACCGACTGGGGTGCCCACCACAACGACATCGCTCAATGGGCCCTTGGTATGGACGGGAATGGGCCGGTTTCTGTTGACGCCATGGGCTACCCGATCGAAACGCGACCGCTGTGCTATAATCACCCGCGCAACTTCGAAATCACTTATGCGTACGCGAACGGCGCCGAACTCACCTGCATGGCCGGTGATCCCCGGTACGATGCCCTTGGCCATCAGCCTGCCCTTAGCCGTCAGAACGGTGTGCTCTTTATTGGGAAGCGGCCGGATCCACCGCGCAAAGGAGCGCCCGCGCCCCCTGCCCCCTGGATCTTCGTTGACCGCGGCAACATCCACGCCAGTCATGAAGGTTTACTCGTCGGGCCTCTCGGGGCAAATGCTACCCGGCTGGAAGTTTCCGGCGACCACATGGGCAACTGGCTCGACTGCATCCGCAGCCGCAAGCGGCCGATCTGCGACATCGAAATCGGCCACCGCTCCGTGACCGTCTGCCACCTCGGTAACATTGCCCTCAAGCTCAAACGCAAGCTAAAATGGGACCCGGCCAAGGAGGAATTTGACGGCGATGATGAGGCGAACGGCATGCTCAGCCGGGAGATGCGCTCGCCGTGGAAGCTGGAAGTATGAGACCTTGTCCATAGTCAATAGTCCATGGTCAATAGCCTTTGGCTATTGACCATGGACTATTGACTATGGACCTCCTTCATATGCTTGAACGTCATCGAAGAGCCTGGACCTCGTTGACCGATTCCCAACTTCTGGCTCAATGCGAGGTCGATACTTATCGTGCCAGCGGGCCTGGGGGGCAGAAGCGCAACAAGACCAGCTCCGCGGTCCGGCTACGGCATCCGCCGAGCGGCTTGATCGTCATTGCCGAGGAGAGCCGGTCGCAGCATGAGAATCGCGCCCGGGCACTGAAACGGATGCGGCAAGCGCTCTACCTGAAACTTCGCGAAGAACTACCCACGGATGATCTGGCAGCCATGCAAAGCCACGTGGACTTGCGCAGCGCCCGCACTGCCTCGGGCCGCCTGGACGTCGGCCGCAAGGACCCACGCTTCTGGCCGGCCGTGGGGGTCGTGTTGGACGTACTGGAAGCGGCGGGTGCGCGGGTCAGCGAGGCGGCAGCTGCACTTGGCATCTCAACCGGCAACTTGATCGACTTTCTGCAGATCAATCCCAAGGTCTGGGAACAGGCCAATGTCCTGCGCAGCCGCTTTGGTCTAAAATCCTTAAAGGATTAGACCAATTTCGTGTCGTTTGTGGGTTTCGTGGCTATTTTGTATTTATGCCTACGCCTGTGCCGCACGGCTTTTCCTGGATCGAGAAACCTCTCCTGGCGGGGATGGCCCATCCCGAGTCAGAGGAGGACCTGGAGTGGCTGCGGCAGAACGGCATCGACGTGCTGCTTTCCTTGACCGAAGATCCGGTGCGGCGCGATTGGGCCAACGACGCCGGGTTGCTGGTCGTGCATGAGCCGATGGTGGACATGGAGGCGCCGTCGCAAGAGCAACTGGAGCGCTGCGTGTCCGCCATCGAACGCGCCAACGGCCAGCAGATGGGCGTGGCGGTGCATTGCGGGGCGGGGTTAGGCCGGACGGGGGTGGTGCTCGCTGCCTATTTTGTTCAGAAGGGCGAGAAGGCGCGAGATGCCATCGCCCACGTGCGCAGGCTGCGGCCCGGCTCCATCGAAACCTCCGAGCAGGCCGCCGCGGTGACGGAGTTCGCCAGGCGGAAGAGTGAAGGATAGGTGATTGGTCATTGGTCATTCGCGTGCGAATGACTAATGACGCCGTCAAAAATCAATATTCACAACCTCGCCTCCATTGCGTGTCGTCAGCGCTTTCCAGGTCGCGGCATTGATTTGCTTGTTCACCGAGCGAACGCTGCCGTCGCAGAAACCGATATTGATCGTGCGGTCCAGGCTGCGCAGGGCGGAGACACCCCCCTGCCCTTCGCAACTGACATCCGGGCGCTCGTCGTTGAAAAGGAGCGTGCCGTTGAAGGTGCCCTGCAGGAAACGGCCGTCCATCCAGCTTGCGCAACGATCGCCGGCAATGTGCTTGTTGTTCTTGAAGTCGTTAACGCCGCCGTCCGGCTTCAGATTCTTCAGAGCGTCCTTGTCCAGCATCACGTACTGCCGTTTCACATCCACGGCCTTGGCGCCGCCGTCGCCTTTGAGCGTCTCGCCTGTCAGGATCGTGTTGCTCAGGCCGTCGGTTATGTCGGCAAGGTGAATCGCCGACTCCTGGAAGAAAATGCCGTCATTATCTTTCAGGTCTACCTGAGAGCCGGCACAGAAGAGGTAGTTTGTCGGTCCGAATCCGTCTTTAACGGTTTGCTGGGGATCCAGTGAGCTCAAAAAGACCGGCAGTTGCATCTTACGCACATTGGCGTTGGCCTCGTCCGTAACCGGCTTGCTGAAGTCGATGGCCTTGAATGTAGCGTCTTGCTCCAGGAAGGGAAGCAAATAGGCAGCCGCGGAGAAGTTGTTACTGTCATTGCCTGGCGGTAATCTGCCGTAGGTGTCGTGGTAATTATGGCAGGCCAGGCCGATTTGCCTGAGATTGTTTTGCGATTTCGCCCTGCCTGCCGCCTCACGCACTTTCTGGATCGCGGGCAAGAGCATGCCAAACAGGATCGCCAGGATGGCGATGATGACCAGAAGTTGGATCAACGTAAACGCGGGTCGGGTTCGCGCTGTCATGGAGTCCTCCTTTGGGCGAGCACACCGACGCGGCAAGGGTACTTGCCTGCGAAGGAAAGCCGGCCATATCAAAAGTCTATGTTCACCACTTCGCCGCCATTCCGGGTACAGAGCGCCTTCCAGGTCGCGGCATTGATTTGCTTGTTCACCGAGCGGACGCTGCCGTCGCAGAAACCGATATTGATCGTGCTGTCCAGGCTGCGCAAGGCGGAAACACCCCCCTGCCCTTCGCAACTGACATCCGGGCGCTCGTCGTTGAAGACGAGCGTGCCGTTGAAGGTGCCCTGCAGGAAACGGCCGTCCATCCAGCTTGCGCAGCGGTCGCCGGCAATGTGCTTGTTATTCTTGAAGTCTGCGACACCTGAGTCTGGCTCTAGATTCTTAAGAGCATCCTTGGCCAGCATCACGTGCTGCCGTTTCACATCCACCGCCTTGGAGCCGCCGTCGCCTTTGAGCGTCTCGCCTGTCAGAATGGTGTTACTGGTGCCATCGGTTATGTCGGCAATGCGAGTCGCCGACTCCTGGAAGAAAATGCCGTCATTATCTTTCAGGTCTACCTGAGATCCGGCAGAGAAGAGGTAGTTAGTCGCTCCCCATTCCTCTTTAACGGTTTGCTGGGGATCCCGTGAACTCAGAAAGACCGGCAGTTGCATTTTACGCACATTGGCGTTGGCCTCGTCCGTCACCGGCTTGCTGAAGTCGATTGCCTTGAACGTGTTGGCTTGCTCCAGGTACGGGAGCAGATACGCGGCCGCGGAGAAGTTATTACTGTCATTGCCTGGCGGGAATCTACCAATGTTGTCGTGGTAGTTGTGACAGGCTATAGCGATTTGATGGAGGTTGTTCTGCGATTTCACGCGGCCTGCCGCCTCGCGCACTTTCATGATGGCGGGAAAGAGCATGCCGAACAGGATCGCCAGGATGGCGATGATGACCAGAAGTTGGATCAACGTGAACGCGGGACGGGGTCGCGCTGTCATGGAGAGTTCTCCTTTGGAAGAGCACATAGACGCGGCAAGGGTAAATTGCCTGCGCAGCGTGCCAACAATTCAAAAGTTAACCGCTTCGCCGCCATTCCGTGTACAGAGCGCTTTCCAGGTGGCGGCGTCAATTTGGTTGACAACAGCACGCACGCTGCCGTCGCAAAGGCAGATATTGACGATCTGGTCCAGACTGCGCAAGGCGGCATTGCCTCCTTGCCCGGCGCAGGTGACGTCGGGACGGGAATCGTTAGGCGGCAGTCTGCCGTTGAACGTGGCCTGCAGGAAACGGCCGTCCATCCAGCTCGCGCAGCGGTCGCCGGCAATATGCTGGTTGTTTTGGAAATCCTTGACTCCGGCATCCTCCTTCAAATCCTTCAGGGCATCGGCGCCCAGGGCGACGTGCTGGCGTGTGACATCGACCGCCCTTGTGCTGCCGTCGCCTTTGAGCGTTTCGCCCAGCATGATCGTGTTGCTGGTGCCGTCGGTGATGTCAGCGAAGCGAACCTTGGAATCCTGAAAGAAGACGCCGTCATTGTCTTTCATGTCGGCCTGCAAGCCGGCACACAGCGCGTAGTTGGTAGGGCCAAGTTCGTCCTTGACCGCTTGCTGCGGGTCGCGCGGACTGAGGAAAATAGGGAAACGCATCTTGCGAACCTGGGCATTGGCCTCGTCGGTCACGTCTTTCATAAAGTTGACCTGCTGATAGGCCGCTTGCTGTTCTATGTAGGGAAGCAAGCGAACGGTCGCGGACAAATTGTTTTCGTCGTT
Source organism: Gemmataceae bacterium (assembly GCA_035939715.1). Taxonomy (GTDB): domain Bacteria; phylum Planctomycetota; class Planctomycetia; order Gemmatales; family Gemmataceae; genus DASZFN01. The sequence goes on from DASZFN010000539.1 coordinate 8,571, forward strand.
GCCGGGGGGA
>DASZFN010000540.1:0-7218 GCA_035939715.1 Gemmataceae bacterium
GGGCGGTCGCGAATCGGGTCCAGCTCCTTGTCCCCTTCGAGCAAATCGAAGCCGAAGCCGCGCCGCAAGGCGGACGACAGGTAGCGCAGGGCCTCGTGGCGGTCGTCCGCTTCCTGTTGCGAGGTCAGGGCAAAAATGCCGGCGACCTGGTACTGCGTGGCGGCCCCGAAATCGCGGGCCAGGGCATCGTCGGCGTCTTCCAGCGCTTCCTTGCGTTGTTTGAGGCGGGCCCGCAGCACGCCGCGGCCGGCCCGGGCCGGGACATAGTCCGGATAAAGCTCGACGACGCGGTCGAGGACTTGCAGGGCTTGCTGATTGCGGCCTAACTTGCTGAGCACGTGAGCCTGGTTTTGCAGCGCGGCCAGCGAACGCGGATTCAGCTCCGCGGCCTTCTCGAAGTCCGCCAGGGCGCCGGGCAGGTCGGCGGGCAGTTTGGCGAAGCCGCGGGCGATCCAGCTCTTTTCATCCGTGGGCGTCTGGCGTAATCCTTCCGTAAAATCCCGCTGCGCCCCAGCCTGGTCGCCGGCCATCTGGCGCACACGCGCCCGCATGAAGTAAACGCGCGTGTACGGTGCGCCCAGTTGCAGAGCCTGCGTCAAGTCCTGGATCGCCGCCTCATATTTTTTCAATCCCTGCAAGGCCACGGCGCGATTGATGTAGGCCTCGGCATAATCCGGCCGCAGGCTGACGACGTGATCGAAATCTTGCCGGGCGCCGGCGAAATCGTTTTGCCGGAGGTAGGTGAGACCGCGGTTGAAATACGTCCAGGGAAATTCCGGCCACAGGGCGATGCTGGTGGTGTAGCAAGCCCGCGCCTCGACATCCTGGGACAGACCGTCGTAACAAATGCCGAGGACCAGGCGCGCCCAGAAGTTTTGCGGATCCTGCCCGGCGGCATTCTTCAGAAGAGGCAGTGCTTCCCGATAGCGGCCCTGGGCCACGCGCTCGGTACCTGCAAGGTACAGGTCCCGGCTCGAACGCAAGGGCGCCTGCTCCGCTTGCTGACGGAAGTGCCGCGCTTCCTCCGGCTGTCCAAGCAGGGCGGCCAGTTCAGCCCGCTGCGCCAACAGCGCCTGACCGGCCGGCGCCTCAGGCGTCATGGTCTCGGCCAGTTGGTTGAGGCGTAGTGCGGTTTGCAGATCCTCTTGCTTCTGTGCGGGCTCGTGTACGGTCGCGGCTCGCAAGAGCGTGGCCCGCGCCAGCAGGAGTAACAGGTCCTCGAGCTCCCCACGCAGCCTGGTCTGGTTCGCCGCGGAAAGATGGTGGACCGCCGGTTCCTGATGCCAGCCGGGATTATCGAGCACCCGATAAGTCGCCAGCGCCTGGCGGCCCAGCTTGATTCCCTCGTCGAGCTGGTCCCGGTCGCTGGAGCGCGCATTGAGGACAAACTGAACGGTCTTTGTATCTTCATGGAAGCGGTTTAACGTTTCCTGTGCCTCGAGCTGATTGAGCCGTAGTCCGTGCACGACGGACCAGCTGACTGCGGAGCCGAGCAGGAGACCGGCCAGGATGCCCAGGCTGGTCAGCGAGGTCAGGCGGGGGTGCCGCCGCACCCATTTGCGCGCCCGCTCGTGAAGCGAAGGTTCGGGGGCATATTTGAGCGGCAGATTGGCGCGGTGCCGATCCAGGTCCTCGCGCAGCTCCTGGGCCGACTGATAGCGCTGCCTGGGGTCCGGTTGCAGGCAGTGGCGAACGATCGATTCGACAGCGGGCGAGACATCCTTGTTCCAGCAACGCAGCGACGGCACAGGACCTTTGCGGTCTTCCAGGATACGCGGCAAGGCTTCTTTCACCGAGCCGCTGGGCAGTTGGAACGGGTCGTGCCGCGTCAGCATTTCAAAGAGGATGAGGCCAAGGGAGTACAGGTCGCTGCGGCTGTCCACGGTCCGGGCCGCTCCCTGGAATGCTTCCAGATGCTCCGGGGACATGTAAGAAAGCGTGCCGCCCACCTGGGCGGCATGGACCGCCTCGCGTCGCAGCTTGGTGTCCTCGGCCACGCTGAAGTCCAGCAGCATCGGCTGTCCTTCATCGGTCAACAGGACGTTGGCCGGCTTCAGATCGCGGTGCAAAATGCCGCGCTCGTGGGCGTGAGCCAGGCCGTCGGCCAGGCGCGACGCAATCCACAGGACGGCATCGACGAAGCTCAGGCCCTGCAGCATCTCCAGGATGGCCGTGCCCTGCGGTTCCCCAAGCCGCGGCAGCGACTCCATGCTGCAGGCGGCCGCGGTCTCAGCCGGTTGCGCGGTGCAGGCTTCGGCTACAGCCTGCGGGGCGTTGGTCAACTGGAGCTGCCGGGTCGTGCTCTTGCGGCCGCACAGGGTGCTGACCAGCTCCTTGCCGGATTCCGGCAGCGATTCGCGCTCGCGCCAGTTCTTGAGCAGGTCCGCCAGCGTGGTGGCGCCGAAATAAGGCATGCACACCGCCTGGTACGGGCTAGCGCGATGAACCGAGTAGATCGGCACAATATTCGTGTGCTGCAATTGGGCCAGCGTCTGGGATTCACCCAGGATGTCGGGCGAAACCTTCAAGGCGACATAGCGCGAGGCCAGATCGCGCTGCTGGGCGAGGTAAACCCGTCCGAAGGCGCCGCGGCCAAGTTCCGCGAGAATGCGAAAGCCTAGAAATTCGTCGCCCGGAGCTGGCAGCCCGGCCATGGCTCCCGCCAGTCGCTCCGCGGTATTGCCGTTCGACCGCGGCTTGCGCGACGAGGCGCCGCTGGACGCGCGGGGCGAGGACTTGCTGCCCAGGCCTGATTCTTCCGGACGCTGCACCTGGATGAGCACGCGGGCCGTGGTCACCTCGTCATCGCGATGGCCGCCCGCCTGTCCGTCCGCAAACGCTTCGCTTTTCGGCGTGCCGATTCTGCCGTTGTTCCAGATCGTGCGTTCCACCAGGCCGGCCTCGCCGGCAAGGACGCCGCCTTCACGATAGGCCAGGTCCCGAGCCAACAGTGCCCGCTGAATCTCGGCGTAACCGGGGTGGTCGAGCGGCGGCAGAAACTGCGCCAGATCGATGCCGCCGCCGTTGGCCCGGGCTGCCTCATAGGCCTGGATGAAATCGCTCACCTCAAGTTCAGAAGCCGCTGGCATGGAGATCCTCTTGTTCCAGCACACGTGGGGTCGATCAAATTCGGGGGGAGTGCGAGTTCCGCTCGTCTGACCCATGGCTATGGGTCAAGGGGAGGGTATTCCGGCTTGAGCCTCGCCACAGCCCGCGGCAACAGCCGGGGAAGCGGCATGGCATGCGACTACGGCAGTAACAGCAGAAACAGGGATGTCGAGGTTGGCGGGGAGATGGCGCGCGACTGGGGCCGGGCCCCGGAATCGGCTGCCTGGAGGCCGCCCTTGCGCCATGGGACGCGCAAGGGGCGAAGCGGTGATTGGTACATCGATGCTCTCATCTTCGTAAGAGAAAAGCTGGCCACGCCCGTCATGCGCGCCCCCTCAACGCTGAGGGTGCTCCCGCACGGAGCGTTACCCACCCTTTCGGCAGCCTGGCGACCCAGCGCCATCCTGAAGATGGCCGCGGGGCCCATGGCTTTGCGCCCCCGCCTTGCGACGGGTTTGCCCTTTCGAGGATGATGAGGCACATCCTTGCTGGCGGTGGAGAACCTGCTCACAACCGCTTGCAGTCCAACCACCGTACGCAAGGCTAGATGATAGGCTTGCGACAGTCAAATTAGGATTAGGGATTTTTTCGTAAATTTGCGGCATATGCATTGGCGCGTTTTTCCGGGGCAAGAATCCGGCAGGCCGAGCTCACCCGCGGCTTTGCCGCCGCAAGAAAACTATCGTCCGACGTGAGGCCCGGTGTCGCATCCATCCCACTCGAAACGGCAGATCCGTGTTCCTTTACACGGAACGGGGAGAACTGATTTTGGCGAACCTTAGCTCCCAGGGTTATAAGGAAATCAGCCGGACCCGTCTGCTCGACCCCACCTACCCGTTTGGAGGGCGGTGGCATGGTCTCCGCCTGCCTACGCAAACCGGTGCGTCTTTGCCCGCAGCGACAAGGAGCTGATTTTCGTCGGCTTAGCGGCAGTTTCCTCAAGGCCTCCTGAATAAGGAATAAGATGAAGATTAAGAGCAGGAAGAGGAGTAAAAGAAGGATTAGGATTAAGATTAGGAAGCTCGAGTTTGCTCGGTCGCAGCACCGGGGTCTCAGAAAGGCGTGAGCGCTTGCTTTCTATCCAGGACGATTCCATACCGCTCTTGGACCGTGTTAGCCGTCGCGAGTGGCTTCGCATCGGCGGAGTGAGCGCGCTGGGGCTATCCCTTCCGGCCTTGTGGGGCGCGACGACAGGGGAAGCGATCTCGGCGGAATCGCCCAGGCTGTCTGGCGAGCTCGGCACAACCTTCGGCAAGGCCAGGAACGTAATCTTTCTGTGGCTTCAAGGTGGGCCGCCCCAGCACGAAACATTCGATCCGAAGCCGGACGCGCCGGTAGACATTCGCGGGCCGTTCAAGCCGATCGCGACGAATGTCCCTGGCATTCGCTACTGCGAACTCTTGCCTCGCACCGCGCGCCATGCGGACAAACTGGCCATCATCCGCTCCCTCTCGACCCGCGACGACAACCACGACGTGAGCGGCTACTGGCTGCTGACCGGCTACCCCTACGGCCCCGGCAGCGCCCGTCAAATCAAGCCCACCGACTGGCCTTACTTTGGCTCCCTCGTCAAGATGCTGAAGCCGAGCCAGAAATTACCCGCGCTTACGTCGGTGTGGATCCCCGACGCCATGCGCCTGAACGACAATGTTACCCCGGCCGGCCAGACGGCAGGGTTCCTCGGCAAGCAGTGGGAGCCCGAGCGCTTCGTCGGCGACCCGGCCCTGCCCAGCTATCAAATCGAAGGGTTGGGGCTCAGCGGCGACCTGACCACCGTCCGCATCGATCGCCGCCGCGACCTGGTCAGCCAACTGGATCGATTTTTCGAAAGGGGACGCCGGAGCGAAGCACTCGGCACCTGGGACCGGCTTTCGATCCAGGCCTTTGACCTGGTCACTTCCGGAAAGGCCCGCGCGGCCTTCGACCTGAGCAAGGAAACCGAGGCGACGCGGAACCGCTACGGCCGGTACACCTGGGGCCAGTCGTGCTTGCTGGCCCGGCGTTTGATCGAAGCCGGCGTGCGCCTCGTCCACGTCAACTGGGCGCGCGAGCCGGGCGATTCGGCCGTGGACAATCCCATGTGGGACACGCACGCCCAGAACGCCGATCGCTTGCAGGACACTCTTTGTCCGATGTTCGACGTCAGCTTCGACGCGCTCATAACCGATCTCGCGGACCGCGGGCTGCTCGCGGAGACGCTCGTCGTGGTGGTCGGCGAGTTCGGGCGCACGCCGCGCATCAACAAGCTAGGCGGCCGCGACCATTGGGGGCACGTCTTCAGCATGGCCCTCGCCGGCGCAGGCATTCGCGGCGGACAGGTGATCGGCGCCAGCGACAAGAACGGCACTTACCCGATTACCGAACCGATTCGGGGCGGCGATCTGACGGCGACCATCTTCCACCTGCTCGGCATCGATCCCGGCGGCATGTTCCGCGACAAGGCCAACCAACCGCATCCGATCACCCGAGGGGAGCCGATCGCCGTCGCGCTGGGGACGGGGCCGGCGACGGCGTCCCGGTGTGAGCCCGGCGGCGACGCCGCCTTCGTCCCGCCCTACGATTCGTCCCTTCTCCTCGATACCGAGTTCGACACCAGGCCGCCGCTCGTCTCGCTTGCTCGCCCGACGCGGGAGAAAGGGTGGCGAGCTGACCCCATCTGGGGTGCGAAGACGGCCCACAGCCTCGCCATCCGAAAGAGCGCAAGGAGTGTTGTGCTGGGATACGGCCTTGGTGATGCGCAGGCAGGTCTCCGGATCGAGGCCGGAACACGCTGTGTGCTGGCCCAGGAAATCCGCAACGCTCGTGGCGGACAGTACACGTTCGCCCTCGAAGCGCTGGGTGAGGCAAGTTCCGAGGACGAGTTTGTGAACGGCTTTTTGGCGAACTTCACCTGCCGGCTGATGCTGTTCCGCTTCCGCAACACCAACAAGGACCCGCGGGAGGCGATTGAACTGGCCGCCAGGGAGTTCCGGCCCGAGTTTGGCAAGGCGGCGCGGTTCTCCCTGGATCGGTTCCTCGGTTCCCGCGGCGGCGGAGCGAATTTCCCGATCGGCAACGGGCTGGGAGTTGCGGTGGTCGTCGAGAAGAAGACGCCCGGCCCGCTGACATTTCCCCCGAACGAACCGCACCACAGCACGATCCGGATTCGGTCGGTGAAACTGGATTTCAGTGCGGTTCCGCGCGATGAGAATAACACCTTGGCGTGAAAACGCGTTTTGAGCGAGTCGCTGCCGGCATAAGTGCCCAGGAGTTGTTGTGCAACTAAGTTTATTCGCCTTTTTCATAACACGGCGATTGCTTTTTTTTTGGCATTCCGATCCCGAGTCCCCCAATCGTAGACGACGCGCCAGAGTCCAAGGAAAAATCAACCTGAGACACTACCGAAGGCAGCGGCCTGTCGATGCCGGGGGTCTGCATGCTGCGCATGTGGCTGCTGAAATCCGAAGACCTCATTCCCCTCCACGCGCGGTCTGTTCTCGTTCCAGCATTTTGATGTTGGCCTTGGTGCTGACGTAGAGCACGTTGTCGATGAGGATGCTCCCCAGGCCGGCGGAGTCGGCGAGAATGCGCACCGCCGTGTCCAGCGGGGCGTTCTTGAACGTGGCCGTGACGGCTGTGGTGGTTTCCTTTTCTCCGGCCCGGCTGTCCACGATGATGCTGATATCGCTCTCGCTGGAAAGTTCCTTCAAGGCCTCGGCCAAGGGGCGTCTTTCGATTGCGGCACTGACGAGCGGTAAGAGCGCACGCGGGTGCGCGCTCTGGTTTCCCGGCAAGGCCTCGGGACGCGAGTCCTGGAGCGTCGTGACCTCGATATAATCGGCTCGGACCAGATAGGCGGCGTTGACCTGGCTCAGCAGCAAGCGCAGTACCGCTCCCAGCCGTACGCCGGTCAGCTTGGGCATTTTCACCGGCGCCATGTCAATGTCTTCGATGCCTTGCTTTTTGAAGGCCGCCGTGTTCAGGAGAATCAAGATATTCCGTTGATCGCCCAGAAATTCCAGAGCATCGCGGAGCGGCGTGTTGGCGTCCATGCCGTGTTCCAGGGAGACCGGCCCGTTCAGCTTTTGGATGACGTGGGTGAACTGATCGTCCATTTTCGCCGCATTCTGG
>DASZFN010000541.1:0-14570 GCA_035939715.1 Gemmataceae bacterium
GGAGCAGAGGCGGGCAGCGTACGCGCGTCGGAAACACGAGCGCCGCCGCCCCGGAAACGCGGGATCTTCGCTTCTTTAAGGGCTAGCGCCGCCGAACTGCCGGATGGTCAGCCTATTGACCGAGTCATAGACCGAGGTCAAGACGCCGCCCAAAGAATCCTGGAGCTGCGTACGATTTCCAACAGCGTCGTAGGCCGCGGTCAGAGTCAGGCCGAAAGGTTCCTGGGTCTGGGTCACGCGATTTAGCGCATCGTACGCCATCGTGTAGGCGCCGGCATTGTTAAGCGCGGTCAGCAGGTTGCTGTTGGCATCATAACTGAAGGTCAGGGTATTGACGGTGCTGCCCGAGACGACCCAGTTCTCCTGGGTCAGGCGATTGTCCGCGTCGTAGGTATTGTCGATGCGCCGGCCGTCGCGGTCGGTAGTCGAGGTCAAGCGATTGACCAGGTCATAAGCGTATGTCGAATTGTGATTGAGTGGATCAGTCTGCTGGGTCATGCGGTTGGCTGCGTCAAACACAAATGTCGTCGTGTTGTTGACGGAATCCGTCACGCTGACCACATTGTTCGCCCCGTCGAACGCCGTGGTCGTGACCCCACCGCGGGCGTCCGTAACGGTTATTTGTCTATTTAAGGCATCGTAAGAGTATGTGACTTTGTGACCGAGCTGATCAATCGTGTTGACGACGTTTGAATCGGCATCGTAGACCGTGGTGGCGATGCCGCCGCCAGGATCTTGCACGGTGACGCGCCGATTGAGACTGTCGTAAGTCGCGGTCACGGCGTTGCCCAAGGCGTCTACGGTCCGGATGACGTTGCCGGCCGCATCAAACACCGTCGTGACGGTATGGTTCAAGGCGTCGGTCACGGCGACGACGCGGTTCAGCGCATCGTAGACCATGCTGGTGGCGTTGCCGCGGGCGTCGATTTGGGCGATCACATTTCCGGCCGCGTCGAAAACTACCGTGGACAGGTCGCCGAGGGCGTCCTGGGTTTGCACACGGCGGTTGAGCAGGTCGTAGCTCATGGTCACGAAGTTCCCGCGCGCGTCTTGGACCGAGAGGACATTTCCCTCGGTGTCATAGGTCGTCGTGACGCGATTGCCAAGGGGGTCTTGCACGGCAGTTTGCCAGCCGCGCTGATTGTAGCTCAGCGTGGTCGTGTGGCCCATTGGATCTGTTGTGGATGTCAATTGTCCGGCTAGATCGTAGGCAAATGTCGTGACGCCGCCTACGGGACTTTTTTCCGTGAACACACGCCCCATGGCGTCGAAGGTCATGGTCGCGGTGTGGCTGTTGCCGTCCGTCGAGGCCGTTGTCCGGCCCAGAGCATCATAAACGCTGGTCGTGGTCTGCTGGAGCATGGTGCTGTAGGCGTCGCTCTCGGCCGTCTGCCAGGTGCGCTGGTCGAAGTTGTAGTTGGTGTTGTTGCCCAACGGATCAACTTTCAGGATCAGATCGTTGGCTGGGTCATAGCTGTACGTCCACAATCCACCGCCGGCATCGGTGACGTTGATCAGGCGGTTCTTGGAGTCAAAGCTCGTCGTGGTCACGTGTCCAAGCGCGTCTTTCGTGGTCAACAGATTTCCCGAGGAATCGTAAGAGAGCGTGGTCAGGTCGTTCAAGGCATCCCGGGTGACTTGCAAGCGCCGGCTGGCGTCATATTGAAAAGTCGAGGTATGCCCAAGGGGATCCGTAACGGTTTGCAGCAAACCGCTGGACCAGGTCTGCGTCGTGACCTGGTTCAGAGCGTTCTGGATTGTCAGCAGGTCGCCTGTGCTGCCGTCAATCGTCATGGTCGTCAAGTGGTGCAATGTGTCCTGCTGCTGGGTGAGCTGGTGGAAGCTGCCGTCATACTGGAACTGTTCCGCGCTGCCGTCCGCATGCGTGAGCTGCTTGAGATCACCGGCGCCGCTGCCGTACTGGTACTGATAGCTCGTGACCCGGCTGATCGGGTCGGTGTAGTTTACCGGCTGGCCGGCCTGATCGAGCTGCCAGGCGTGCACGGCGCCATCGGGCGTCTGAAGCTTGGTGGGGCGGCTCAGGCTGTCCATGGTATACGTGGCCAATTGGTTCAAGGCATCCGTAATGACTGCCACCGCTTTGTTCGCCGAGACAGCCGGGCTCGTGGCCAGGCCTTGCGAAGAGGCGGGTGCGAGGTTCAAGGTCGTGCCCAGGCCGCGGTTCATGCTGCTGAAGAGACCGGTGGTGCTATCGTAGGTAAAAGTCGCGTTCAGGGGCCGCCACTGGTCGTTGATCAGGCGATTCGAGCCGTCATAGACGAACGTGCGGGCACTATTGTCGGGGTCGGTAATTTGCGTGAGTACGTTGTTCGAGTTGCGGATTGTGGACACGCCGCGGCTGCCGGCCTCAGAGATCGAGTTGATGCGCTGGTGGCCCATGAAATCCGGCCCATAGGAGAGCGTCACTAGCGCTCCATCGGGAGTATTCACGTTGACCAGCAAACCGCTGGAGTACGTGTACGTGATGGCCACGCCGTGCGGATCGACCAGGCTGGTTTCTTGCCCGGAGCTATTAAAGTTTGTCTTCCATTGATCCTTGGACGTGTAGGTATAGCTGCCGCCCATGTTGTGCACCAGCACGCCGAAGTCGTTCGCCGGGCTCGTGTACGGGCCGCTACCGGTGAAGACACGGAAGCCGCCGGAGCCCGACACGTAGATGATTCCCCCGGAAATCGACACGAGCTGATCGACGCCGGCCAGACTCCAGCCGAGCAGGAAGGGGTTGGTGCTGGAGCTGACCACGACGTAGGCCGTGCCGGAAACCGTGCGCGTGATCGGGCCGGTGCCCGAGAAAGTGGCCGTGATCGACAGGGACCAGGAATAAGCGCCGGAGCTGGTGACGGCGTTGGCGACCTGGGCAGCCAGGAGGTAGACATCGCCGGCGCTGTGGCCAGTGGTGCTGAAGTTGACGGCCGTCTGGGGCGTGCCGCCGTTCCAGGTCAGTTGCACGGAGATGTTGGTCGGCACGGAGCCGCCGGGATCGCTGTCCAGCGTCGCTTCGACAATCGGCCGCGGGTTGACGGTTTCGGAGTCATAGACAAAGGCCGGGCTGCCGCCGACGGATGTGCCGGGGCTCAGGTCGAAGTCGAGCGGATGCGTGATGATAAAGGCGCCGGTATTCGGGAAGACGGTGGCTTCGCCGAAGGTGACGGACTGCGACTGCGCCGGGTCGGTGGTGCGCTGCTGGCCGGACGTGGCCCAGGGATTGACCACGGTCGTCTGCGTGCTGCTGGTGCCGACGTTGGCCGCCTGGTCGAACACGCGGGCGCGGAGCTTGACCGTGCTGGCCGCGATGGCGGGAGAGACGGAGAAGGTCGCGCTGCCGCTGACCAGGATAGCACTGGTGTAGTTTTGTTCGCCGGCGTCGTTGAACGAACCGTTGTTGTTCAGATCTACATCGAGGCGAACGATCGTGCCATCCGGCAGGGAGTTGGTGTCGGTGGCGCTGACGGTGACCTGGAAGCTGGCGGTGTCGGTGTTCGCCGGGGCGGTGAGCGTCACGCTGGGCGCCACCGTGTCGTAGGTGAACGAATAAGCAGGCGAGTTGATGTTCGTGCTGGTGTGGTCGGTGAAACTGGCCACGATGCTGCTGTAGGCGCCCTGGCTGGAGAGGGTGGGCGTGAACAGGAAGTAGCCGCTGGCGTTCGTGGTGGCGGTGCCGGTTACCCCGCCGGTGAAGGTCACCGTCTTGCTGGCAACGGAGTAGCCCGGATCAGAAATAGTCCCCTGGAGCCGGCCGTCGCTGGTGATTTTGACGCCGATGCTGGTGTCGTTGTAGAGGCCGAGCGTCACGGCACTCGGCATCCAGCGAATTTCGAGCTGCTCGAACTCGGGCTTGCGTCGCGGAAACATGGGTTTGGAAGATTTCTCGGCTGCTTTCCGTGCCCGCCACCACTGCCTGAAAGAGAAACTGCGCGTCATGGCTGTGACTCCTGGCTGCCAAGTGGATCGCACCAATCAGGGCCTCTACTAGAGGTTATTCACCTGACTCGCAAAAAGGGGCCACGCAAAATCGGTCCCGCGCGTCCGAATATTGCCCCAAGTGCCGGCGGCGCAAGGAGAAAGTTTTTTCCAAGAAAGTCAGAGAATCTTTGCCGGAAGCCCTGTGTCAATGGTGCTTGTGAATCAGCATGCAAAGCTCGGTCATGGCGCGGCTATGGAGTTTGCGGGCCGCTTCCACGGAGCACTGAAACTCGGCGGCGATCTCCGAGTAGGTGCAATGCTCCAGAAGATGCATGCGAATGACGCGCGCGTAGTGGGGCGGCAATTTCTGCATGGCTCTCTGGATGGCCTCGCCTTGTTCTTTTTCCTCCAGGGCCCGGTCCGGCGAAGGGCTGTCCGAGAAAAGATGCCGTCTCACGACGGGACCAGTGCGCTCATCATCCAGGGACACTTCCCGGCTGGCCTGGCGCTTGGCGGTCTGAAATTGCGCCAGCCAATCCGCGGCATTGTGATTCAGAATGCCGGTAAGCCAGGTGAGGAACTCCTCCTGGGTGGTTCCTTTGAAAGCGGAAAGCCCGCGCTGCGCTTCCAGGAAGGTGTCTTGCACGAGGTCGGACTCGCTACACTTGGGACGAACCGGGGCCGGTCTGGAAATGCGCTGGGCGCGGCGGTACAAGGCGGCGCGACACATTTCCAGTGCTTTGCCCAGCGCCTCCAGGGACCCCGCACGGGCCCAGGCCAGCAACGCGCTGAAGGAGCTGCCTTCCGTGGGATTTTGAGATGGTGACATGATCGCCTGCCTTTCTTGAACGGCGCAGACTTTGACATGCTTGGCGAAATGGATTGCAGAACGCGGCGAGCGCCGCACGAGCACCGACGAGAGGAATCCCTGAGAAACATAGCATACAGACGGATATTTTCTTGGCCAGGGGATATTTCCGTACAAAGTTGCGTCCGGTCGACGTTTTTTTCCCGCCCTAGATAGTAGAGGATCGTGTCCTCGCATGCAGTAACGCGTCTTCCCCGCGCCCTGCACGCGCCGAGAGGCATCCCCGTCCATGGCTAACGCAACACGAGATCAGGAGGGAAGCTTCATGAAACCCGTCGCCGTTCTGGTCAACGGATAGCGAACCGTCACATTCAAACGCAGATATCGTCCGCGGGCGCATCAGGGACGCGCTGCGCCCTCCTTTCTCTCACCGCGGCCACCAGGAAGGTGCGCGCGGCAACCAAGGACTTTCTCTGAGGAGGCTGAGCCATGTCGGCCGGCGCAACCCCTCCGTCCACGCCGGACGGCGATCTATCCTCGTTGCCGGACGAAACCCTGATCGTCCTGGCCCACGACGAACAATGTTCCCTGGCAGAAGAAACGGTCGTTTTCCGCTACTACGGTCTGGCGGAAAGCCTGGCGGTGCGCTGGGTGCGCTGGGCGCGGCTCCGGCGCGCAGAAACGCCGGATGCCAAGCAGACGGCCTTGCTGGCGCTGGTCGAGGCGTCACGCGCTTTCGATCCCGCGCCTGACGGCGGCCCAACTTGTTGTTTTTGCACCTTCATGTGGAAGCTCGTTACGGCGCGGCTCTCCAATTTCGTGCGCGACGCATGCCGACTCGGCCGGCGACACTGTCGCCTGGTCATCATGGACGATGCTGGAGATGGAGACCGCGCCTCAAACGGTCCCCACCATCGGTGGCTTGTGGACTGCGGCAGTGATCCGGCTCTAATTCTCGAGGCGCGTGAGCTTCTCGAGTGTCTTGAGATTGTGCTCGATAGCCTCGGACCGATCGACCGGTTCTTGTGGGAGCGCTTCGCCAGCGGGGACAGGCAAGGCGTTATCGCTCGGGAAATGGGGGTGTCTTGCCGGACGCTGAAGCGACGCCGGGCGACATTCCTGCGCCAGGTCGCTGACCGGTTCCACCGACAACTTCTGCGACAACGATCCCAGGATTCAAGGTTTGATGGAGAACGATGATGCTGCGTTATCTCTTTGGTCCTGTAAGCAAGGACTTCGCGGAGGCGAATCTTCAATCCGCCCGCGCCGTCGGGGCGTGTCTGTGCTTCGATTCATGCGGCCAGACGGACTTGATGATCGGACCGGCTGAGAGCTGGGCAGACGTAATGGCCCGGCTTCCCGGGGGGTGGCGGCCTGATTTCATCGTGCTCTACATGCCTTACACGCGCATTCCCGATTGTTTATGGTCGGCGCCGGTGCCGATTATCTGCCTGGCGGCGGACTGGAACTTGCTCTGGTCCTGGTATCGGAGGTGCCTGTGGCGGTGCGACCTGGTGCTGACGGATGCGCTGGGCGTCGAGGTGATGCAGCGGGAGGGGATGCGACATGTGCGGCAGGCGAATCTGTTTGGGCTGGATGCGAATGCGCCTCTCGCAGAGCACGCGGAGGACGCGGAGAGAGACATCGATGTACTCTTTTGTGGGAACCTTCATCCGGCGGCCCAGGGGGAGCGGTTGCCATGGCTGGAGCGGGTGGCGCGGCTCGGGGAGCGCTGGAAGGTGCAGATCCATTCCGGGGTGTTTGGGGAGGCGTACTGGAAGCTGATGCGGCGGGCGCGGATTGTCTTTAACCGCAGCGCGCGCGGGGAGTGTAATAAGCGAGCCTTCGAGGCGGCGGCCGCTGGAGCTTTGCTATTTCAGGAGAGGGAGAATTGGGAGATCCTGGGGTACTTCTGTGGGATGGAAGACATTTCTCGCAGAGGCGCAGAGGACGCAGAGAGCGCGGAGTGTGTGTTGTATGGGGATGATAACTTGGAGGAGTTGGTGGAATATTATTTGGAGCATGAGGAAGAACGGAGGCTGATCGCCGAGGCGGGTCGGAGACGGGTGGGGGAATATACATTTGAGAAATTGTGGGAACGGCAGGTGGCAGGCATTGAAGAGGAGTGGGAGGTGTTGGAGGAGCGGGCACGGAAGCGGCGAGCCGGGGATGTGAGTCCCCGAGCGAGGGCCCTTGCTGGCGCGGCGGGTTACAATACTGCCCGGGATGCAGCGGTCAGCCAGTCTCCGAATGAATCCTTGTATGGGCGGGTGTGGGAAGTGCTGTCGAGCGGGCAGGCGGATGCGGAGCTGGCTCGGGACCTGGCGGGGGCGTCGATCCAGTCGCCGCATGATGCGGGGCTGCATATTGCCCTGGGGGTGATCGAGCAGCCGGGGAATGCGGCCGTGGCGGCGGGGCATTTCGGCAGGGCGGCGGATAGCGATCCGCAGAATGTCATGGCGGGCCTGAACCTGGCGGAGGCGCTGGCGGTGTGCGGCAAACGCGAGGCGGCCATCGAGCAGGCGCGGCGGACGGTGGCGGCACTCGACGCGATTTCTGCCATGGAACACGGGTTTTTCCAGGGCAGAAAATATGTGCCGTATACGCAGCCTGCCGCTCCGGGTTTGAACTGGCCCTTTTTGCAAGAGCCAGGACCCCTGCCGGCTTGTCCGGCAGGTGAAGCAGTTCCAGCAGCCAGGCTGCAGCCAGCCGAGGAACTCCTTCACCTGCCGGGCGAGCCGGCAGGGGTCGGGGATGAAGGGCAGCGCCTGCTAGCTGCCGAACTGGTTCACCTGCCGGGCGAGCCGGCAGGGGTCGGGGCTGAAGGGCAGCGCCTGCTAGCTGCTGAACTGGTTCACCTGCCGGACGAGCCGGCAGGGGTCTGTCGAGACCAGGGCCATAGAGAAAAAGGGCAAGGTCAGGAAGCGCCAGCGGGCGTGGCTCTTGCTGGCGCGGCAGGCTACGGTTCCAGGGCCGGAGAGCCCCTTGCTGGCGCGGCGGGCTACCGATGGGGGGTGGCGGGTTTTTCTTTGTTGCCCGATTCGGCGTTGCTCGAAGCGCCGCATTTTCCGACGGGGTTTGATTTCTTTCGGGTGGAGTGGGAGCGGGCAGCATGGGCCCATGTGGGCCGGGTGGCGGACGAGGCGCGGGCCAAGCGGGCGCTGGTGAAGTGGCGGCTGTGTACCTTGCTGGCAGATCTGACGGGGGATGTGGCGCAGGGCTATGAGGCGGTGCTGGCGCGGCCGGATTTGCCGGGGTCGCGGGCCATGCTCGGCGTCAACCTGCTCAGGGCCGGGCGGGCGGCGGAGAGCATCGCGCATTTGCGCGAGGCGGTGCATGCCGATCCGTTTGATAACCAGGCGGCGCGGCTGCTCTTTCAGGCTTATGGGGCGGCGCAGCGGGGGTTGGACCAGCGGCGGCTGGCGCGGGAGCGGCGGCTGCTGCTCCGGGCGGCGCCGCAGGCGGTGCAGGCGGATGCCTGGATCACGCAGTGCCCGCCGGTGGGCGATGAGCTGGCCTCCATTATTATCCTGTGCTGCAACCAGGTGGAATACACCCGGCAATGCCTGGAGAGCGTGCTGCGGCACACGCGGCCGCCCTATGAGCTGGTGCTGGTGGACAACGGTTCGACGGACAGCACGGCGGAGTACCTGGCGGAGATCGGCAGGCGGTTGGGCGAGCCGGGTCCGGTTGGAGCCTCGGAGAGGCGGCAGTCGATAGCCAGGGACGTGAGTCCCTGGAGGGAGGAGCACCCCACCGCGCCAAGCCCTGAAAGGGCGACAGTGACGGGACGCGAGCCTGATTCTGCCGCCCTTCCAGGGCTGGAACGCAACGGTGTGGCCGTCGTTCCAGGGGCTCACGCCGCCTGGCTATCCACCGCCGCCCCGCCGGGGCTCAGAACGACTAATGCCGCTGCCCCGCCGGGGCTCAGAAGGACTAATGCCGCTGCCTTGCCGGGGCTAAGAACGACTAATGCCGCCGCCCCGCCGGGGCTAAGACCGGGGCAATCCGCGGCTGGCTCGCTGGGGCTAGGTGAACGGCAATCTACGGCTGGGACTGCAACGTGCATCCACATTATCCGCAATGACAGGAATGTCGGCTTTCCGGCGGGGTGTAATCAGGGGTTGCAACGGGCGCGGGGGCGGTTTGTCGTTTTTCTGAATAACGACACCATTGTCACCGAGGGCTGGCTCGAAGGGTTGATTCGCTGGAGCCTGTTTGAATGGCCCAAGGTGGGCATGGTTGGGCCGGTGACGAATTTCAGTTCGCCGCCGCAGCAGATCGGCGTCGATTACCAGGAGCGGAGCGGCTTGCCGGGCTTCGCACTCCGGCAACGAAACAAGTTTGCCAACCAGGCGCAGCGTGTGGAGCGCTTGACGGGCTTCTGCCTGCTCGTGCGCCGGGAGGTGCTGGACAAGATCGGCGGCTTTGACGAGCGCTTTGGGCTGGGCTTCTTCGACGACGATGACCTGTGCGTGCGGGCGCGGCAGGCGGGGTTTGAGCTGCTGCTGGCGCAGGATGTGTTCGTGCACCATTTTGGCAACCGGACGTTTCAGGGGCTGGGGGTCAATTGCCGGGAGCAGCTCACGGGGAACTTCGAGCAGTTCAAGGCCAAGTGGGGCGAGGAGCAGACGAAGGGGTATCGGTTGATTGAGAAGGCCTCACGCAGAGGCGCAGAGGGCACAGAGAAAACAGAGAACTCTGACAAGGGCGAGGGTGCTGAATCCCGGGCGGTATCGAGCCACGTCACTCCAGACAGCGCCGGCAGCGAACGCTCCTGCTCGGCGTTCTCTGCGCCTCTGCGTGAGGCGTTGGGCGTGTCGCTGTGCATGATCGTGCGGGATGAGGAGCACAACCTGGCGGCGTGCCTGGAATCCACTGCGGACCTGTTTGCGGAGAAGATCATTGTGGACACGGGTTCCACGGATTGGACGAAGGGGATTGCGGCGGGGTTTGGGGCGCGGGTGTTTGACTTTGCCTGGGTGGATAGCTTTGCGGCGGCGCGGAATGAATGTCTGCGGCATGCCACGGGACGCTGGATCATGTGGCTGGATGCCGACGATCGGCTGGATGAGGAGAACCGCACCCGGCTGCGCGCGCTGTTCGCCGGCTTGAAGGACGAGAATGCCGCCTATGCGATGAAGTGCCTGTGCCTGCCCGATCCGGTGTCGGGCACGGCGACCGTGGTGGACCATGTGCGGCTGTTTCCGAATCATGCGGACATCCGCTGGAAATATCGCGTGCACGAGCAGATCTTGCCGGCGGTGCGGCTAAAGGGCGGTGAAGTGCGCTGGGCGGACGTGGTGATCCAGCACGTCGGTTACCAGGATGCGGCCTTGCGGCGGCGCAAGCTGGAGCGCGATCTGCGGCTCCTGCATCTGGAGAATGCCGAGCATGCGGAGGACGCGTTCACGCTCTTCAACCTGGGCTGCGTGTTTCAGGAGCTGGGCCAGGTGCGCGAGGCGCTGCCGCTCCTCGAGCGCAGCCTGGCACGCTCGCAGCCGGGGGACTCCATCGTCCGCAAGCTCTATGCCCTGATCGTGCAGTGTCATCGGCAGCTGGGCGAGCACGACCAGGCGCTGGCGGCCTGCCGGACGGGACAGCAGCATTATCCGGCCGATTGCGAGTTGCTGTTCCAGGAGGGCCTGGTGCGGCGCGAGCATGGCGACCGGGTGGGCGCAGAGCGCTGTTTCCTACATCTCATGCAGAACCGGGAAGGGAGTCACTTCGCCAGCCTGGACACGGGCCTGCGCAGCCACAAGGCGCGGCATAACCTGGCGGTGCTGTACTTCGAGCAGGGCCGGCTGGCGGAGGCGGAAGCGCAGTGGCGCGCCGCCCTGGCCGAGCAGCCACAGTTCACGCCGGCCCTGACCGGGCTCAAACAATTGCAGAGTGCAACGCAGGCGGTTGCGTCCTGAGAGCCTGAGACAAAAAATGGGGACAGGCGCCGCGTCCTGCAGAGCCAGTCCCCATTTTTGTTTCAGGTTTTTAGTGGGAGTCATCTTCGCCGGAGCCCGTGGCGCGCGTGTTGGTGTCCGCAGCGCGCGGGCCGCGTTTGCTGGCCACGTTGGCGGATTTGCTGCCGGCGGCCAGTTTGAGGGCCAGGGTCATTTCCTTGCCGCCGCGGCGAACCTTGAGATCGACTTTCTCGCCCGGCCGGTAGCCCCAGATCGCTCGCTCCACATCAAAGCGGTTCGACACGGTCTGACGGGCGACCGCCAGGATTTCGTCTCCCCTGGCGAGGCCGGCGGCGGCGGCCGGCATCTCGGCGATGACGGCTTCCACCACGACATGCTGGCGATCGAGGCCCTCGGGCTGGACCGCCTCGCGACAGCGCAAGCCGTGCGTTACGCCGGAGAGACGGAGGCTGCTCAGGTGCTGGCTGAGCACGTCCTTGACAGTCTCGGCGTTCAGGGCAAAGGCGATGCCCTGGGCGCCGTCACGCAGGGCGACGTTGATGCCGATCAGTTCACCATTGATGTTGAGCAGCGGGCCCCCGGAATTTCCCGGGTTGATGCTGGCGCTCGTTTGGATGAGGTCGCTCAACACTTCGCCGTCGGGCATGGTGATTTCGCGGCCCAGGGCACTGACGATTCCTGTCGTGACGGTGTTCTGATAACCAAACGGGTGGCCGATGGCGATGACGGTTTCGCCCACCAGCAGATCGTTGCCCGGCCCGAGCGGCAAGGCCTTCAGGAGCGGCGCCTGCTCGTCCCGGCCGGTGATACGGAAGATGGCCAGGTCCCGGCTGGAGACGTCGGCCACGCTTTCCACGCTGTATTCGGAGCCGTCCGCGAGTTGTACCGTGACGCTATCGCTCGCCGCGGCGACGTGATGATTGGTCAACACGTAGCCGCGTTCATCGACGATCACGCCTGTGCCGACTACCTCTTTTCCGCTCCGGCCCCGGCGTTTCTCGGCTTTGATGCTGACGATAGCGTCACGGGTCTTCTGCACCGCTTTGACGATGGGAGATTGGCGGGAGTACTGGCCTCTAACCTCTGTTCCGGCCCCGCCGGCGAAAACTCCAATCATGGCCCACAGCGCCGCCCAACGAAACTGCATGATGTTCATCCTTTCGGCGGCCCGGCTGCCTCACGATCCAGGGGTTGCACGCGCTCCGCGGCTTCCGGTTGCGCGATCAGGAGGCCCGATGGCTTTCCGTCCCCGCCTCGCGACGGGTTTGGCAGTTCGTGTGATGACTTGCATGCTTGGGGCGGGGAGCACACACCCAAAGGTAGCTCAAAAAACTACCTGGTTCTGGTTGTAAGAGAAAAATTGCTTTTTTCGTCTGAGAGATTTGGCAAGGAGCCGAGGACGAGGGGCGAAATATGTTCCTGCAGGAATTTTGCCGCCCGATGAAACGAGAGTGCAGTGCCTCATCGAGGCGGAGCCTCTGGCACAGTGCGTTCCCAGGCAGAGCCTGGGAACGAGGCGCGCACAAAAAGAGTTTTGACGATGGATAAAACGGTCATTCGTCATTCGCATGCGAATGACGAATGACCAATGACGTTTTATTTGCCGCCGGATTCCACATTCAAAATCGAGATGGTCGGTTGCGAGAGGTCCATGACGACCGGCTCCTGCGTTTGGATCATGCCGATATTGCCGGCCAGATCGGTAGCCTCGACGCGGATCAGGAAACGGCTGGCCAGGTTCGGTGGCACCTGCCAGACATAGCGGCCGTTGTTATCCACGCCCGTGGCGATCGGTTTCCAGGCGTTCTTGGCAGTTTCTGTATAGGAGAGGCTGATGGGCTTGGCGCCGAGATTCTTGTCGCTGGCATTCCAGCGAATGGCCACGGTGGGCTGGCCGCTGGGAATGGTATCGACGCCGAGCAAATGGACGACCGGCCGGGTGAGATCGACCTCGACCCAGACCTGCGGCACATCGCCCGGTTGCGGCGGCGCCTTGCTGAGTCCCAGGCCGTTCTTGGCCACCAGGGTGAAGCCGTAAAGGCCCTCATCGCTGACTTCCACAACGCACGGCGGATGCGTTTGCGTGCCGATGTCCAGCTTCTTCCAGACGCGGCTGTCGTGCGTGACCCAGACGTCGATCCCCGACACGCCGGACGGACCGACATCGTTGATCTTGTAATTGAGCGTGATGCGCTTGTTATTCACCACGCGGATACCAGGAACGCCGCCGCGCCCTTCCAGGGTGTCCGGAACCCGGCTGGGAAGATAACCGGAAGTAAGAACCATGTCGGCGGGCTGTGACGTGCTGGCCAGAGCGGACGACATGTCCTTGGGTTTCCCCGGCAGCGGCGGACCGGCCGTGGACGCGCCGTTCAGGATCTCCGCGGTCTTGGCGTCGCTACGGGCAATGGTCGCGGCTATGGTGTTCTTCAGTGCGGCCGTATCGGCCGATATGTCGGAGTCATTGATCACCTTGTCCGTCGCTGTCTTGACGGCAGGCGGGGCTGGCGCCGGCGCGGCCTTCGTCAGATTATTGGTCTGGTCTCCGTCCAGTGTCGGCAGCATGGTTGGCGCTTGCGGCGCCGGCGTCTTCTGGGCCGAAGCGACCTGGGCCGAAGGCGGCGTGAGCGCGGCCTGGCTGGCCGTGGTCGCGGCCCGGCTGGCCGTGGTCGTGCCCTGGCTGGCCGCGGTCGCGCCCTCGGGCGCGGCGCCGCTGGGACCGATGCGCGTATACGGAGCGGCCTGGCCGTTCATGTAAGCGAGGTTGCGATTATTCTGCATCGAGGAAGGGTCGGAAGACCGGGGCACCTGCTGCCTGTAGTCATAGGTGACCTTTTTGCCGGCATCCGAGTCCTGCCCGGTCGAGGTGCAGCCGCCCAGAGCGGCGAGCAAAACCAAGGCTCCCCCTGTACGCCTCATACCTGTCTCCTTCGGCTTTTGCACTGCCCGGGCCGCCGACGGCACGCATTCCAGGCGTGAACAGCTTTCGCATTGCCATTAATATGCGGCCAGTCTTGGTACCCGATTTTCCCCACTCATTCCCCCGGCCGCGGCCTATAAGACAACCTCTGACCCTGAGTCAAGATCAAAATCAATGCCTGTCTTCTGCCTTCCTGCGATATGCCTCGAATGCTGCTCCGTTAGCGTCCCGGCGCCGGCTGTGAAGCCGACGACAGTCCCTGGCCGTGGTAAGGGCTCGGATGAGCCATGGAATTTGGCGACGGCTTCGCCGCCGACGGCGGAAACGGCGACGTCTGCCCCAGATTCCTGCCAGGCGGTTGATTGAATTCCGGTTCCGGCAGCTTACTGACCGAGCCCACGGTGACGGCCGCGATCCCCGGCAGAGTTACGTCGGTTATCGTGGGAACCGGACAGCACGAATGATCCGGCGTCCCGGGGAACGGCACCCAGCAAGTCGGGTAGTAGCCGTAATGCTTCAGGTCGCATGGCCCGCAGACCGGGCGCGGACAGTCGCCTTTAAACTTCAGTCGGGGCGGCCCTTCCTGGTAATGCACATAGGGCGGCGGGCACCTCCAGCAATCCAGGCAAAACTCGCCTGCCAGCGATACGCGTGCGCATGCAACAAGCATGGCGGCGGCTACGGCAAGGCTCAGCAGCACTTTCCGGCAATTCCCACGCATGCTCATCCTCCTGTGGTCGTCGCCTGATCAGTTGGATTCGCTTCATCGCGGTTCGCCCCTTTTGGGCTCCCCCAACCACTTATCGGATAAGCCGGCCGTCAAGATGAGGAATTGGTAACGGTTGTAGCGAAAATACCGCGCTCAATCAGGGAACCTGGCCAGAGCGTTATCTGTGCAACCAGCCAGCGGCTTCGACATAGATGCGATCGCCGGGGAAGATCTGGTAATTGGTCTCGGTCTGGGCGCCGCGCGTGATAGCGTGCCAATCCACCGGCAGAA